>JBDUDZ010000130.1:0-6545 GCA_040002635.1 Rhodoglobus sp. | reverse complement strand
GGGAGGGAGGGAGGGAGGAGACGTTGCCAGATATCAGAAAATCTTGAATGCGAAAGCAGCGATGAGCAGTCCGGCGACGATGACAGCCATCGACGACGCGGCAATCAGAAGGACAGTCAATGCGCGAGTGCCCTTGGGCTTCTGCGTGTGGGTAACGCCGCGGCCGGTTTGGTGGGTACTGACCGCCCTGATGGCACGCACCGGCTGCGAATCGGTAGAAAGTACCTCACGGTCGTTGAAGTCGAAAAGTCCGTCGATGCCCTCGTTGTCGATGCGATTCGTGGTGCCGGTAGACGAGAGGCTGCGCGGCAAATCGATCGAACCAGTAAGCATCACCTCGCCAGTGCCCGTAAGCGGTCCCCGGATGTCGGCACCGCCCGGAATCTCTGGCAAGACGAGCGCGTTTGTCATGGTGGAGCCGCTGCCGACGCGGCGATTGATCGTGGTCTCGATTTCCTCGTCGTCTACGTCTTGCGCAGACCAGTGGTTAACCCGTGCACGCTTTGATTCGGGCTCGAGCAGCGCAGCCGCTGCGGAAAGCGAGTCGAACTCTGCCAGAGCGTTCGTCATGCCGGTGTTGGCGACCGGTGCGGGAGGGACTTCCACAAGCGCTTCGGCTGCGTAGGGCTGCGGTGTCGGGAAACCCTGCTGTGTCGCCTGCGGCGTCGGAAAACCCTGCGGCGTCGGAAAACCCTGCGGCGTCAGCACTGCTTCGGGCGCCGCGTAGGCCTGCGGCGCGGCGGGTGCCTGTTGGATGGGAACCTGTGCTGCGAACGGAACCTGCTGAACGAGCGGTGGTGCTGCAGCAGGACCCTGCAAATTTGCCGGGGGAAGGCCGGGGGCCGAGGCAAGGGGGTCGAACCGCTGCTCGGCCTGAGACTCGCTCTGGCCCCTACCCTCATGTGCGAGTTGGCCACGCAGCTCTCGGCGCGACAAAGGCTGTTCGCTGGGGGCGTCGACCCGCACTGCTGGCGGCGCGGCCTGGGCAGGCGCATAAGCCGCGACGGGCACTTCCTGGACAGGATAAGCAAGCGGAGCGGGCGGGTAGGGCGACGCTGCCTGCTGCGGTGCGACGTACTGTGGCGCAGGCGCCGGTGCCTGTACCGCTGCAGGTGGGGCAGCGGCGACCGGAGCGTGCGTCTGAGCGGGGGCCGGCTGAAGCCCAAGCCCTTCTCGACCTTCGGTGTGGTAGTTGAGGTCGGTCGGCGGAATTAGCGAAGCCGGGGCGGTCGCGGCACGCTCGGCAGACTGCGCAGCACGACGACCCTCCGGGCTGAAATCACGGACGCGATAGCTGGGCTGCTCACCCGCGGGGGCGGCAGCGGCTGCCGGCTGCTGCTGCCGTTGCTGCTGCTGTTGAGCCGCTTCTCGCGCGTCAAGTCGGCTGCGGAACGACTGTGGTTCCGGCGACGGTTGACGAGCCGCGGTCGAATAGGTCAGCGGTTCGGCCCCTGCGATCGGCTGGCCGGTATTCGACGCGGCGCGGCGACCTGTCACCGCAGCGTCGGGGCTGGGGGTGGGGCTCGGGGTCGGGGTGGGCGGCAGCTGGGCGACGCGACGGGCATTGGTATCCCACATGTCGCGCTGGGATTCGGCATCAAAGTCTTGCGGAGCTGCAGCGGGGGCGGCGGGAGGTTGCTCCTGAAACACCGGTTCGGCACCATCAACGCGCTCACCCTGTCGAACCGCGCGTCGCGACTGCGGCGGCGGGTCTTGGAATGTGGTCATGTGGTACTCCGATACAAATGGTGCTTGGCGATGTATTGGACTACCCCGTCAGGAACCAAATACCAGACCGGGAACCCCCGACTGACCCTGTTTCGACAGTCTGTTGAGGATATCGCCAGCGCCGGCACTTCAAGCGAGCTTACGCCCTGCTCTGGTAAACCGCTAATGGCGAGGGTGTGCCCGGGCCGTGAAACTGCTACAAAATGCGCAAGGTTCCAGACCTCATCAACGTCTTTCCACTCGAGTATCTGGGCCACCGCGTCGGCGCCGGTGATGAAGAAAAGATCAGCGTCTGGGCGAGATTTGCGGATGTCGCGGAGAGTGTCAATCGTGTATGTCGGGCCATCGCGCTCGATGTCCACCCGACTGACTGTGAACCGCGGATTCGCCGCAGTCGCGATCACTGTCATGAGATAGCGGTGCTCCCCCTCGGTGACGGAGCTCTTCATCCACGGCTCCCCCGTGGGAACGAACACCACCTCATCGAGGTCAAACTTCTGCTGAACCTCGCTCGCAGCCACGAGGTGACCGTTGTGGATGGGGTCGAAGGTGCCACCCATAACGCCGATGCGGGCACGCCGCTGCGCCTCGTCGGCCATGCTCAGGCTGAACCTAGTGGCCTGCACCGTGTGAGTCTGTGCCGTGCGATCCAGCGCCGTGCGAACCACTGCCGCCGGTCTTGTCGCTGTGACGGTTTGCCACGTCTCGGAAGCTCCACGAGACAAATGCCAGGGTGAGGAACACGGCGAAGGCAATGCCAGCGAAAACGAGCGGTGGCAGGATTAGCGGAGCCAGCTCCTCAGACCTCACGAGGACTGCGGTGATCAGCGACATCAATTGCTCCGTTCGTGCAGGTATTACAACGTCTTGAGAATTCTAGCTGCGCACCTGGCCGCTGCCGCGCACAACCCACTTTGTGCTTGTCAGCTCGGGCAGGCCCATCGGGCCCCGGGCGTGCAGCTTCTGGGTAGAGATGCCGACTTCGGCACCGAACCCGAACTGGCCGCCATCGGTAAAACGCGTCGAAGCGTTAACCATGACGACTGCAGCATCCACTTCGGCAAGGAAACGCTCTGCGGTCGCGAGGTCATTTGTGACTATCGACTCGGTGTGCTGGGTCGAGTACCGGCTGATGTGTTCAAGTGCAGCATCCAGATTCTCGACGACGGCCACTGAGATGTCGAGCGACATATGCTCGGTGCCCCAGTCGTCGTCTGTGGCCGGCACAGCACCGGCGAAGAGAGCCCGGGTGCGCTCGTCACCGTGGATCGTGACGCCAGCATCACGCAGGCGCGAAAGCACCGGCGGCAAAAGGCGTTCGGCGGATGCGGTGTGAACGAGCAGCGTCTCCAGCGCGTTACAGACGCTCGGGCGCTGCACCTTCGAGTTGTGGACGATCTCGACAGCCTGATCGAGATCGGCCGACTCGTCGAGAAAGACGTGGACTACACCGGCTCCGGTCTCGATCACCGGCACCGTCGACTCCTGCACCACCGAGGCGATGAGATCGGCTGAGCCCCGCGGGATGAGCACGTCGACCAGGCCGCGCGCGCGCATCAGCTGCTTAGCGCCATCCCGACCAAATTCGTCAATCGTCTGCACTGCTTCGGGCGGGAGCCCGGTCTCGTACAGCGCCGACTGTATTACCTCAACGAGCACGCGGTTGGTGTTCTCGGCAGCAGATCCGCCACGGAGCACTGCCGCGTTTCCGCTCTTGAGCGCGAGCACGGCGATGTCGATTGTGACGTTCGGGCGGGCCTCGTAAATCGCACCAATGACTCCGAACGGAACACGCGTCTGGGTGAGCTGCAAGCCATTGGGCAGTGTTGAACCACGCAGAACGTCGCCGATGGGGTCGGGCAACCCCACGATCTCCAGCACCGCGCTTGCAAGTGCGGCGAGTCGCTTCTCATCCAGGCGCAGTCGATCGAGAAGGCCGTCAGATAGCGCATTGTCGCGTCCGTTGGCGAGGTCGAGTTGGTTGGCCTGCAGGATTGGGGTCTCGTTTTGCATTATCGCGTCGGCGATCGCCTCAAGGGCCGCGTTCTTCTGCGCAGTTGTGGCCTGCGCGAGCACTCGGGCGGCGACGCGCGACGCTTCGAGTTTCGCGGTGACGGTGGGGGCGCCGAGCAGGGTCTCAACCATGCCGAGAGTTTATCGCGCGCGGGAGTGTGTTTTTCAGGATGAGGATGGCAGCGAGTGCAATAACCACACGCACCCCGTGTGATCCTGAAAAACGAGTCACGGCGCTGCGTGGAACCAGGTACCCAGTTCGGCGCCGGCGAGGGCATCCGCAACGCTGCCCGTCTCGGCGAGCAGCACCGGAATTCCGGATGCCGCCGCGAGCTTGGCCGCGGCCACCTTCGTGCCTGCCCCGCCCGTGCCCACTCCAGCGGCCCCAACGTCTCCGAACTCGACCCCGCTGAGGTCGTCGGCGAACGGGACCGTCTCGATCTTCCGCGCACCGGGCTCAGACGGCGGCCTCGTGTAGAGGGCGTCGACATCAGAGAGCAGCACAAGCACGTCGGCGTTCACGAGCACTGACACCATCGCGGCGAGCCGGTCGTTGTCACCGAAACGAATCTCCTGCGTCGCCACGGTGTCGTTCTCGTTGACGATCGGCAGGATCCGCAGGCCTAGCAGCCGCTCCATTGCGCGCTGGGCGTTGCTGCGATGGGTCGGGTTCTCCATGTCGCCGGCCGTCAGCAGAATCTGTCCGGCAACAATCGAGTAGCGGTCGAGGCTCTCCTGGTAGCGGAAGATCAGCACGTTCTGGCCCACGGCCGCCGCCGCTTGCTGCGTGGCCAGGTCGGTGGGTCGTGAGTCGAGCTTGAGATACGGGATGCCCGTGGCGATCGCCCCCGACGACACGAGCACGACCTCGCTCCCCCGCCCGTGCGCGGCCGCGAGGGCGTCGACGAGTGCACCGATCTGGCCGACGTTGGGGCCGCTCACCGACGACGAACCGACCTTCACGACTATGCGTCGCGCGTTCGGGATGTCGGCGCGCGACAGCACGGAACTAGCCACGGTCATCCGAGCGGGTTTCGATAGCGGCGAGGTCTTCCTCGGGTTTCTCGACGGCGAACCCTTCGTCGTCAGTCCACATCCCGGCCTTGCGCTCGCGCTCGAGTTCGGCACGAGCTTCGGCCTTGGCGTCCATGCGCTCGAGGTAGGTCTGGCGGCGTTTGCGGTTTGTGTCGCGCTGGTTGTCGTCGAGCCGTGAGTCGGTGCCGCGCGGGCTGGTGATCAGCTCTGCGGTCGACGAGAGCGTGGGCTCCCAGTCGAATTCCCTACCGGCAATGGAGACGCTCGCACCGGGCACAGCGCCGGCCTTGAACAGGTCGTCTTCAACGCCGAGTTTGGCGAGTCGGTCAGCGAGGAAGCCCACAGCCTCTTCGTTGTTGAAGTCGGTCTGGGCGACCCAGCGCTCGGGCTTCGCACCCACCACGACGTAGACGTTGCCGTAGCTGCCGCCCTCAACCCTGACAACAAAGTCCTTCTCGTTTACCGCACGCGGGCGGATAACGATTCGTGCCTTCGCGGGTTCGGCGGCTCTCAGGTCACGGTCGGCCTGCACCAGTTCAGCGAGCGCAAACGAGAGCTCACGAAGCCCGTGGCGCGACACTGCTGACACTTCGAACACGCGGTAGCCGCGCGCCTCGAGCTCGGGCCGCACCAAGTCGGCAAGTTCGCGACCCTCTGGCACGTCGGTCTTGTTCAAGGCAATGAGCTGCTGGCGCTCCAGCAGGGGCAACTGGCCCTCTGGCACCGGGTAGGCAGCTAGCTCGGCGAGGATCACGTCGAGGTCGGTCAGCGGGTCGCGGCCAGGTTCCAGGGTGGCGCAATCGAGCACGTGGAGCAGTGCGGTGCAACGCTCCACGTGGCGCAGGAACTCGAGGCCGAGCCCCTTTCCCTCGCTTGCTCCCTCGATCAGGCCGGGCACGTCGGCGATCGTGTAGCGGATCTCGCCCGACTCGACAACGCCGAGGTTTGGGTGAAGGGTCGTGAACGGGTAGTCGGCGATCTTCGGCTTCGCGGCGCTCATTGCGGCGACGAGACTGGATTTGCCCGCGGAGGGATAGCCGACGAGAGCGATGTCGGCAACTACCTTCAGTTCGAGGAAGACTTCACCCTCGAAGCCGGGAGTGCCGAGAAGTGCGAATCCGGGCGCCTTGCGCTTCGTGGTCGCGAGGGCGGCGTTGCCGAGCCCGCCCTGGCCGCCGGGGCCGACGATGATGCGCAGGCCCGGTGCATCCATATCGAGAAGAGTGTTGCCTTCGCCGTCTTTGACGACAGTACCGACGGGGACAGCGAGGATTAGGTCGTCGCCCGACGTGCCGCTCTTGTGGTCGCCCTGACCGGGCTGGCCGTGTCCAGACTTGCGGTGGGGGGCGCGGTGGAAGCCGAGCAATGTGGTGACCTGGGCATCGCTCACGAGCACGATGTCGCCGCCGTCGCCGCCATTGCCACCGTCGGGGCCCGCGAGCGGCTTGAATTTCTCACGCTTGACCGAAACACAGCCGTTGCCGCCATGCCCCGCCATGAGGTGGAGTGTGACCTGGTCGACGAATGACGCCATGGCACTCTCCTTACCGTGTTAAACGGCGAAGGCGAGCCAGAGGCTCGCCATCGCGGTGTTGCAGAAAACTACTGGGTGACGATGTTGATGACCTTGCGGCCACCCTTTGCGCCGAACTCGACAGCACCGGCCGCGAGCGCGAACAGGGTGTCGTCACCGCCACGGCCGACATTTACGCCCGGGTGGAAGTGGGTGCCGCGCTGGCGAACGATGATCTCGCCCGACTTGACGACCT
>JBDUDZ010000129.1:0-6593 GCA_040002635.1 Rhodoglobus sp. | reverse complement strand
CAAACACTTCGGGTCGGTGTCACGTCTGAAGCTTGCCGAGGCCGAGGCGATCTCGGAGGTTCGTGGGATCGGGCCGACCCTCGCTGTCGCGATAGCGGAGCGACTGAAAAGCTGACGTTTGCCCGCGATTGCACGCCGTTGTCGCGGGTAGTCTTGGGGAACGATGTCAGCCGAGACAGCCCAGGAAGTGCTCATCGTCACCGGCATGTCCGGAGCCGGCCGTTCCACTGTGGGCAACGCGCTCGAAGATCTCGGCTGGTATGTCGTCGATAACCTCCCCCCGCAGATGTTGCGCCCGCTCGTCGAACTCGCCCAGCATGCTGGGCACTCCCTGCCTCGCATTGCGGCAGTGGTTGATGTGCGCGGCGGCAAGCTCTTCACCGACGTGCAGGAGGCAATTGAGGCCTTGCGCGATAACGCCTCGGTACGCGTGTTATTCCTCGATGCCACTGACGATGCTCTCGTACGACGTTTCGAGCAGGTGCGCAGGCCGCATCCGCTTCAAGGTGGCGGCACTCTGCTCGATGGAATCGCCCAGGAGCGCGAGCGCATGTCTGAGATTCGCGCCTCAAGCGATCTGGTTATCGATACCTCAGATCTCAATATCCACCAGTTGGCGACCGCCATTGCGCAGACATTCTCGGCCGAGGATGAGGCAGATCTTAGGGTCACTGTCATGAGCTTTGGCTTCAAGTACGGTTTGCCCACCGACGCGGATATGGTCGCCGATGCCCGCTTCCTGCCCAATCCGTTCTGGATCGACGCGCTGAAGAGCCTCAGTGGTCTCGATGTGCCAGTCAAGGAGTTTGTGCTCGGGCAGCCTGGCGCCGCAGAGTTCATCGCCGACTACGCGAGGGCGATGGCGCCGGTGTTCGCCGGGTACCAGCGCGAAAACAAACGACACGCTACTATCGCCATTGGCTGTACGGGTGGAAAGCATCGCTCGGTGGCCGTGGCCGAGGAGCTTGCCGCCCTCGTGCGCGACCTTCCCGGGGTCGCAGTGACAATCAGGCACCGCGATCTGGGTCGCGAATGATGTACGGATCCCGTGAGGATCGCGGGAACTGCGAGAAGGAGAACAGCCAGTGGCATTAACTGCCGAGGTCAAAGACGAGCTGACGGCGATCCAGACGGGCAAGACGACAGTGCGTGCGGCTGAACTTGCCACGATCCTGCGTTTCTCCGGTGGTTTGCACCTCATCTCCGGACGGATCGCAGTCGAGTCGGAGGTCGACACCGAACAACTCGCCAAGCGCATCCGCAAAGACATCGCCGAGATCTACGGCGTGCGAGCTGACATCTCAATGATCTCCGCATCGGGGATCCGACGTACAAGCCACTACCTTGTGCGGGTGCTCGAGGCGGGGGAGACCCTCGCGCGCCAGACCGGACTGTTGGATGCCCGGCGGCGGCCCATTCGCGGTCTTCCGAACCGCCTCACGACCGGAACCCGCGAAGAGCTGGCCGCAGTCTGGCGCGGAGCGTTCCTGGCGTCTGGCACCCTCACCGACCCTGGCCGTTCCGCGGCTCTTGAGGTCACGTGCCCAGGTAATGAGGCGGCGATGGCTCTCGTGGGCGCGGCCGGCCGCCTTCGCATCCCTGCGAAGGCGCGGGAGGTGCGCGGTGTGCACCGCGTAGTTGTGCGCGATGGTGAAGCCATCGGCGCGATGCTCCAGCTCATGGGCGCCGAGAAGAGCGTCGTGACCTGGAACGAACTGCGACAGCGTCGCGAGGTGCGGGCCACGGCAAATCGCCTCGTCAACTTCGACGACGCGAACCTGCGTCGTTCTGCCCAAGCTGCTGTGGCGGCGTGCGCACGTGTCGAACGTGCGCTCGAGATACTTGCCGATGACATTCCGCAGCACCTGCGCTATGCCGGCGACCTTCGCTTGCGCTTTCGCGACTCGAGCCTCGACGAGCTGGGTCACCATGCCGATCCGCCGATGACCAAGGATGCCGTTGCCGGTCGAATTCGTCGGCTGCTCGCAATGGCCGATAAGCGCGCATCCGACCTCAACATCCCTGGTACCGACGCCAACCTGCCGCCCGGCTTCGAGGACGAGTAGCCGGGGGCCGGAACTGCGATCGTGCCCGGCGTAGACTTGCGTCATGGCTGATTACACTCTTCCGGAACTTCCATACGACTACTCAGCGCTCGCGCCGAGCATCAGCGGGCAGATCATGGAGCTGCACCACGGCAAGCATCACCAGGCGTATGTGACAGGTGCGAACGCGGCACTGGCCGCCCTCGCCGAGGCGCGCGATAAGGGCGACCTCGCCAACGTCAACAAGCTCGAGAAGGATCTCGCTTTCAATTTGGGCGGGCACGTTAACCACTCGATCTTCTGGACGAACCTTTCACCAGACGGCGGCGACAAGCCCACTGGTGACCTCGCCAGCGCTATCGATGACAACTTCGGGTCTTTCGACAAGTTCACCGCCCACTTCACGGCCGCTGCGATGGGTGTGCAGGGCTCTGGCTGGGCCGCGCTTACCTGGGATTCGATCGGGCAGAACCTGCTTATCAACCAGTTCTTCGACCAGCAGGCAAACTTCGCTGCTGGCACAGTGCCGCTGTTGCTTCTGGATGTCTGGGAGCACGCGTACTACCTCGACTACAAGAATGTGCGCGCCGACTACGTGAAGGCCTTCTGGAACATCGCCAACTGGGCGAACGTTCAGCAGCGCTTCGGCGTCGCGCGCGAAAAGACTGACGGCCTGCTGGTACTCTCGTAGCGGCATTGTGGCCGGGACCTGCGGTTGTTAAAGCAGACTCCCGGCCACACCACTTTTCACCCCACCACCGCACGAAGCGTCTGTAGACGCATGATCATCTGGAGCACTAGTGAGCGTCAAGATCGGTATCAATGGGTTCGGCCGAATCGGCCGGAACTTCTTCCGTGCGGCCCTGGCGAAGGGCAGCGACCTCGAGATCGTCGCCGTCAACGACCTCGACAACCCCGCCGCTCTCGCGCACCTCCTGCAGTACGACACCGTCGGCGGTCGCCTGGATGCCACGATCAGTGTCGAGGGTGACACCATCATCGTCAACGGCAAGCACATCAAGGTGCTCGCCGAGCGCGACCCGGCACTCCTGCCGTGGGGCGAATTGGGCGTCGACATCGTCATCGAGTCCACCGGTCGCTTCACCAAGTCGGATGACGCACGCAAGCACATCACCGCCGGCGCCAAGAAGGTAATCGTCTCCGCCCCCGCGAGTGGCGCCGACGTGGCGACCCTGGTCCTCGGCGTAAACGAGGGCACGTACGACGCCGCGCTGCACGACATCATCTCCAACGCTTCCTGCACCACGAACTGCCTCGCGCCGCTGGCCAAGGTGTTCATGGAGAACTTCGGCATCGAGCGTGGCCTCATGACCACTGTCCACGCCTACACCGCCGACCAGAACCTGCAGGACGGCCCGCACAGCGACCTGCGTCGTGCGCGCGCCGCGGCTGCAAACATCATCCCGACCTCGACCGGTGCGGCTAAAGCGCTCGGCCTGGTCATCCCCGAGCTCGTCGGCAAGCTCGACGGCTACGCGTTACGCGTTCCGGTCATCACCGGCTCCATCACCGACCTCACGGTGCAGGCCTCGCGCCCCGTCACGGTTGAGGAAGTCAACGCCGCATACAAGGCTGCTGCCGAGGGACCGCTCAAGGGCATCCTGAAGTACACGGAAGACGAGATCGTCTCCAGCGACATCGTGGGTGACCCGCACTCCTCGATCTTTGACGCCGGCCTCACCAAGGTGATCGGCGATCAGGTCAAGGTCGCGTCGTGGTACGACAACGAGTGGGGCTACTCCAACCGCCTCGTAGACGTCACCGAGTACGTCGGCGCCAAGCTCTAGTTTTCGTCAGTCACCCGCCAGAAGAGCAGTTGAAGTAGTCCGGAAGGCGCTTGGCTTATGCCGCTAAGAACTATCGATTCCCTCGGCGACCTGAAGGGCAAGCGGGTCATTGTCCGCTGTGACCTGAACGTTCCCCTGAAGAACAGTCAGATCACCGACGATGGCCGCATCCGCGCGTCAGTTCCGACGTTAAGCGTGCTGCTCCAGGCCGGGGCTGCGGTTGTGGTTATCTCTCATCTTGGACGCCCCGACGGCCAGCCAGACCCGAAATTCAGCCTCGAGCCTGTCGCGCAGCGTCTGGGCGAGCTGCTGGATCGACCTGTTGCCTTCGCTCACGACACCGTCGGTCCCGCCGCTGCGGATGCGGTGAGTGTCTTGGGTGACGGCGATGTCGTGCTGTTGGAGAACCTCCGGTTCGACGCGCACGAGACGAGCAAAGATGCCGGCGAGCGACAAGACTTTGCGAGGAAGCTTGCGAAATTCGGTGACGCCTTCGTTTCCGACGGTTTCGGAGTGGTTCATCGCAAGCAGGCGAGTGTCTATGAACTGGCGCAAGAACTTCCGAGCGCTGCGGGCCTTCTTATCCAGGAGGAACTCGAGGTTCTTGAGAAGCTCACTGTCGACCCCAAGAAGCCCTACACGGTGGTGCTGGGTGGCTCGAAGGTCTCCGACAAGCTCGACGTTATCGGGGCGTTGCTGCCGAAGGTCACAACTCTGCTGATCGGCGGAGGGATGCTCTTTACGTTTCTCGTGGCCAAAGGCTACAAGGTCGGTGCCAGCCTCCTCGAGAGCGATCAGGTTGAGACTGTGAAGGGCTATTTGGCGCAAGCTGAGAAGCTCGGAGTCGAAATTGTGCTCCCTACTGACATCGTTGTCGCCTCCAAATTTGGCGCGGATGCAGAAGTCGCAACCACGGCTGCAGACGCAATCGAAGACACACCCTTCGGCGCTTCCGGCCTTGGTCTTGACATAGGCCCGGAGACCGCGAAGCGTTTTGCAGAGGTGATCACGGCGTCCAGGACAGTATTCTGGAACGGTCCGATGGGTGTGTTTGAGCTTGCGCCGTTTGCCGCGGGAACGAAAGCCGTGGCCTCGGCCCTCACGGCGATCGATGGCTTCGGTGTTGTCGGCGGCGGAGACTCGGCAGCCGCGGTACGAGCACTCGGTTTCCGCGACGAGCAGTTTGGCCACATTTCAACCGGCGGCGGAGCGAGCCTCGAGTTTCTCGAGGGAAAGCGGCTGCCAGGACTGGAGGTGCTTGGATGGCAAGCGTAGGCCGCGTCCCGCTCATCGCGGGTAACTGGAAGATGAACCTCGACCACCTGCAGTCGATTGCATTTGTGCAAAAACTTGCCTGGAGCCTAAAGGACGCCCGGCATGACTTCGGAGGCAGTGGTTCCGAGGTCGTGGTGTTCCCACCCTTCACTGACCTGCGCTCGGTGCAGACGCTCATCTCAGCCGACAAGCTGGAGTTGGGGTACGGCGCCCAGGACCTCTCCGAGCACGACTCTGGAGCGTTCACCGGCGAAATTTCCGGAGCGTTCCTCAAGGCCCTCGACTGCGGCTACGTGATCATCGGCCACTCCGAACGGCGTCAGTATCACGGCGAGACCGACGAGCTGCTCGGTCGGAAGGTTGCGGCTGCGCTCAAGCACGGTCTCGTTCCCGTGCTGTGCGTCGGCGAGACGGCGGAAGACCTTGAGACGCACGGGCCCAGCGCCGTACCTGTCGCTCAGTTGCGCGCAGCACTCGCCGGCATCACGGGCACACCGAAAATCGTCGTCGCGTATGAGCCAGTGTGGGCTATCGGTTCAGGTCAGGCAGCTACGCCGGAGCAAGCCGAACAAGTGGCCGCCGCCTTGCGGGCGACCCTCGCCGAACTCCTTGGAGCCGAGGTGGCAGATGCCACTCGAATTCTCTACGGGGGATCAGTCAAGTCGGGCAACATCGCCTCGTTTATGCGCGAGCCCAACGTCGACGGCGCCCTCGTTGGCGGTGCGAGCCTCGATGTGGCGGAGTTCGGCAGCATCGCGCGGTTCCAGAAGCACATCGGCACCTGACTCCAGCCCATATATACTTGCTGAGGCTTTCGAAAGGTTCTCGTCGTGCAAATTCTCCAGGTCATCTTGCAGGTAATTCTCGGTGTTACGAGTCTTCTGCTGACACTGCTCATCCTGCTGCATCGCGGCCGTGGTGGCGGTCTATCTGACATGTTCGGCGGCGGCGTTACCTCGAACCTCGGGGCATCGGGTGTCGCGGAACGAAACCTCAACCGCATCACGGTCATCCTGGCCGTCGTGTGGATCGCGTGCATCGTAGTTCTCGGTCTGATCACAAAGTTTTCTGGCTAGGTAAGGGGCACCATGGCATCGGGTGGAAGCGCAATTCGTGGGTCGCGTGTTGGCGCGGGCCCCATGGGCGAGCAGGATCGCGGTTATCACGCAGACCGCATTCAGGTTTCATACTGGGACGAGTTGGGCAACGAGACTGTGCGCAACTTCGCCGCGAACCTGCCCGAAGATGAAATCCCCGAGACCATCGACTCCCCATCGTCAGGTCTACCGGCCGGTCGCGACAAAGAGAACCCGCCGTCGGTGACGAAGCTCGAGCCGTACAAAACGCATCTCGCGTACGTGAAGGAACGACGCACCGAGGAAGAAGCGGCGACGCTTCTCGAAGAGGCGCTCGTTCAACTGCGCTCCCGCCGGGGAACTGTCGTCTAGCGAGAGCTCGTACTGCG
>JBDUDZ010000128.1:0-6605 GCA_040002635.1 Rhodoglobus sp. | reverse complement strand
ACCACCCCGTGCTCGCGCCCTATGGCGTGTTCGCGACAGCCGACATCCCGATAATCATCGCCGTCGGCAACGAGAAGCACTGGCGTGACCTGTGTGAGCTGCTCGGTGAACCGTCGCTTGCCGACGAGCCCGACTTCGCCACCGGCAAGGAGCGAACGAAGCATCGGGATGCCCTGGCTCTGCGCCTGGAGCGCTTGCTCGCCGCGCGGGCAGGCCTCGAGTGGGTGGCCGCCCTCCGCGAGGCCCGGATCCCGACGGGGCCGATCTACGACTACGCCCAGGTCTTCGCCGACCCGCAGGTGCAGCACCTCGACATGGTGCAGCACGTGACGCGCACCGACGGCAGCGACCTGCCGCTGCTGCGCGGCCCGATCTCGTTGGATGGGGTGGCTCCGGTCATTCGGAAGGCGCCGCCGGACCTCGGCGAGGACACGCGCGCCGTGTTGGCGGAACTTGGGCTCAGTGACGAGCAGGTGCAAGGCCTGCTCGATGCGGGAATTGTTGCCTAGAACTGCCAGGGGTAGGGCGCCCAGTCGGGCGCACGCTTCTCGAGGAACGCGTCGCGGCCCTCGACTGCCTCGTCGGTGCCGTAGGCAAGCCGGGTGGCCTCACCGGCGAGCACCTGCTGGCCGGCCAGCCCGTCATCGATCGCATTGAACGAGAACTTCAGCATGCGGATCGAGGTCGGCGACTTGCCAAGAATCGTGTTCGCCCACTCCACCGCGGTCTTCTCGAGATCGGCGTGCGGCACCACGGCGTTGATCGCTCCCCAGGCCAGCGCCTGCTGGGCGTCGTACTCCTGGGCGAGGAAAAAGATCTCCCGCGCTACCTTCTGGCCGACCTGCCGAGCGAGGTAGGCGCTGCCGTAGCCGCCGTCGAAGGAGCCGACATCGGCATCCGTCTGCTTGAAGCGGCCGCGTTCTGCACTGGCGATGGTGAGGTCGCAGACGACGTGCAGCGAGTGCCCGCCGCCGGCAGCCCAGCCCGGAACGACGGCGATGACGACCTTGGGCATGATGCGGATCAGGCGCTGCACCTCGAGGATGTGCAGGCGACCACTTCCTGAGCGGGCCGCCCCCTTCTCGTCGCCGTCGTGGTACTCGTACCCATCCCGACCCCGGATGCGCTGGTCGCCACCCGAGCAGAATGCCCAGCCGCCATCCTTCGCGCTCGGCCCGTTGCCGGTCAGTAGCACCACTCCGATGTGCACGTCCTGGCGCGCGTGATCGAGCGCGCGGTACAACTCGTCGACGGTGTGCGGGCGGAACGCGTTGCGCACCTCGGGGCGGTTGAACGCGACGCGCGCGATGCGGCCTGTCACGTCATGGTGGTAGGTGATGTCGGTGAGCGCATCGAAGCCGTCCACCTCGCGCCAGGTGGCCGTGTCGAAGAGTTCGGAGACGTGGGTCATGCGGCAAGCCTAACCAGCGGGCCGCAGTCGATCACGGCGCTTTGCCAGGAGGACACATCGCGCGGCGGAACGGATACGCTCGATAGGGCAGAGACGCCTAGGGAGCATGATGAGCGACGACAGGGATTTCGATCCGAGGTTCGATCCGGCATATCAGCGCGGCTACGAGGGGGTAGTGGATGCCCCGGCCAAAGCCCGCCCCGCTCCGGCGAAGTCAACTTCAACTATCGACTTTCCGCCCGCATCGCCTTCGACATCACCGCCCGAAACGCAGCCCCGCCAGCGCGAGTCGATCGCCTCGACACCGGAGCCCAAAGCACGCCGCCGCGCGAACCCGTTCCTCATTACCCTGCTCGTCCTGAGCGCAACGCTCATCATCGGTGGTCTCTACCTCGTTGTGCGGATGCGCCATCTGTTCGCTGACACGCAAAGTTCGACGGACTTCGATTTCGTCACGCTGCAGGTGCTGATCGGCGTCACTCCTGTCGCCATCGGCCTCGGCGTAGCAATCGCAATCGGCGTGCTGTTCATCTATGCGATCCGGTGGGGGCGATCCGCCGAGTAGCCCGAATCATTTGGACATTGTGAAACCCGCTCGCCTCCGCTACATTCTGGGGGTAGCGAGGAGGTTGACCAATGTCCCGGTCGGTGTCAACCTATCTGCCTCGCCTACGCGTCGTGGTGACATGAGCGCATCGGTGAAGGAGCAGGTCGCACTCGACCTCGACGCCTTCGTCGCCAACGAGTACCCCAAAGTGGTCGCCGCCGTGGGGCTCATCACGGGCAATCGGCAGGATGCGGCTGACGCCGTGCAAGACGCGATAGTGGGCTTCCTGGCGAAGCCGCCGTCGCATCCCGTGACAAACCTCGCGGCGTGGTTCACGGTCGTCGCCAGCAATCGCATTCGTGACGGCTACCGAAGCCAGTCCGCGAAGGAACGCGCATTGGCCAAGCTCGGCACTCCTGTCGAAGGGGTGGATGACGCGATCGAGTTGCTTGACGTCGACGTCATGAACGCGCTCAAACTGCTGCCGCTGCAGCAACGACAGGTGTGCGCACTGCACTACTTGATGGACCAATCGGTGGAAACCATCGCCGAAGGACTTGGTGTCTCGACCGGCACCGTGAAAACCCAGCTGCACCGGGCGCGAAAAGCGCTCGCCGCACGTCTGAGGAAGGAGGATCACCATGGCTGAGATCGATGACCTGCTGAGCGGTTCGCTCAAGCGCATCGCGCAACCGGGTGACACCACCGGTGTTGCCGACGCCATCCGTTCGCGGGTGGATGCCGGTGATACCGGTGCTCCCGCCAACTCCAGCGGGTTCACCAGTGGCGCGGGCTCGTGGCTGCCGTGGGTGGGCCTGATCGTCGTGCTCGGCCTCGTCGGCGGCGCGAGTGGTGTGTTCGGCCTCGCCGGGCGTCCGGTCGAAGCCCATGAAATCGGACAGGCGACCGGACTCCTCGGCGCGCATTCGGTCGGCCTCGACTGTGTCGGCGGCCCGGTCGTCGCTACCCTGCCCGCCGGTCAGCGCGTGCTCGCGATCGCTCGCAGCGATGATTCGAGATGGCTCGGCGTGCGGAACCCCATAACTCTCACGGACACCGTTTGGGTGCCAGTCGTCGATATCACGGTGGATGACGGCGAGCCAGCCATCGAGACCCTGCCGGTGGGTGGGTCGTGCCCGGTGGTGACCGTGGTGACGGATCCGCCGCCGGTGGTTGTTGCGCCGGTGACCCCGGTGACGCCGGTGACTCCCGTCGGACCGCAGCAGCCTCCGGTGCCGGACACGACTGCGCCGAGCGTCGGTAAGCCGACGTCGAACGTCGACCCGGTTTGCAGCCTCGCCGGAAGCGGGCCATACACGGCAACGATCAGTGTGACGGCGTCTGACGACGTAGGCGTTGCAGGCGTCTCAATCTCCTGGTCGGGAGTGTCGTCGAATTCGGCCTCGATGTCTGGGGGCGGTACGAACTGGAGCTACCTCTTCACCGCCGCAAACAGTTCAAGCGGCAATCTGACCTTCACGGTCGTCGCTACCGATGGTGCTGGAAATCAGAGTTCCTCGAAGAGCGTGACGATCAAGCAGCAGGCGTGCGTCGGCTGATGACAATCCCCAAGTGGCTCCTGCCCGTCATCGCGGTCGTCGCAGCACTCGCCATTGGTGTCGCGGGGCTGCTGGTCGGCAGCAAGTTCGCCGTTCCCACCCAGACCACAGTGGCAGCGCCGACCGTACTCGCGCCCGTGCTTGGCCCGATCGACCCGAGCGTCGCGGTCACGGCCGATTCGAGTAGTCCTGAGCTGGGCTCGCGCACCGTCACCAAGCCTGGCACTTTTCCGGTCGGCACGATCCCGTCTGACATCAACGCAAAACTCGACGGCCTCGCCGCAGCGGACGACCCCAGCGACCCCAGCGATCCTGCCCTGCTCCCCGGCAGCGATCCCAGCCCGGGCGGAGACCCGTGCTCGCCTGCCGACGGGTCCGCGCCGCCGGCCGACTGCCCGGGCGGCCTGCACTCGGTCATCCTGCACACGATCGCCCTGCCCGCGCTCACCGTCTCGGTGACGAGGGGGTCATACGTCGAATGCGCCGGAACGGTTGTTCCAGACGGCTCGCTCTTGATCCAGGTGGTCACGAACGCTCCCGCCGCCACCGATCTCACCTGGCAGCAGGATGGTGGCGAGTCGCACACCATCCATGTGGCCAGCACCGGGGATCAAAACGACACCTGGCAGCGGTCGCTGTCGGCGGCAGATTCGATCGACTCCTGGATCTGGGTCAAGGTTTGTTATGCCATCCCCGGGATTGACCCCTGGCTGGGCACCCGGATCACGACGGATGCCACGGATTTCCAGAGTCGCCACGCGACGAACCAGCAGACTCTCCCCGCGAACCTGACCCCGACCCGACCGCCGGCCGACATCATCCCGGTTGGAAACAGTACGGTGTTCGTTTCTGCGCCGTCGCGCCCGCAGGACGAGGTGCGAATCCGCGCGTTTGCCGTGCCGGACGGCGACACCCCGAATTGCGACAACGCCACCGACATCACCGGCACGCTTCAGCTCGTCCGTCCCCTCGAGACGCACACGGTGAGCAGGGATTCACTCACTGCGATGCACTATGACACCAGCTTTACGTTGCGCACCAGCACGGCATTCGCGGTGCCCGCCCAGACCCGGATCATGGTCTGCGTGCGCTGGTACGCAGAGGGCCGCGCCGCCTGGGACCGCGACACGCCCGCATACCTCGACGAGCTCATCCTCGTCGCGCCCCAGGTGGTCGCACCCGTCGTCACGCTCGATAGCGTCGTGCTTTCCGGTTCAGTCGCGGCCAACGCCGTGCAGATCACGGGCTCCACCGAGGATGGCATCGACTGCGGCAGTCGCTGGTCAGGTCCGACGGCGGCAGGCTCTGCCGTGACGCTCTCCGACGCCGCTGTCGTCTGCGATTTCAACTCTCTCCTCGGCCGCCAGGATGCCGACGGTTCCCTAAACGTGGTCACGCACGTGCAGACAGATCATGGCCTTGCGGTGATGGAGTACCTGCTTCCGATTCAGCTGTCGCCCTGCGCCGACGGCTGCGCAGCGCGAACCCGGGCCTTCGATGTGCCGCTCTCGACATTCGTACGACCCACGGGCATCTGCATCGGTGACTGCCCAACCAACACTGGCCAGTCGGCCGGCACGGCACGCGTGACTGCACATTGGCCTGCCCAGGCCGCCGGCGGCAATGCCGGCTGGTATTTCGGGGAACACGTGCAGGGCGTCGCCAACGTCACACCGCCCGACTATCCGCGAATGGATGACACGGCCGCCGTCGTGCTCGGGGCCGTCGATGTGGCAAACCGCAGCCAGTCGGCCACTCTTCACCTGCGCACGGACCGGCCGGTCAGCTACCGGGTCGATCTCCAGGCCGGCGCGTGCCTGCGCCCCGGAGGTTTCGCCGGCATCATCAACAACGTCGGCACGAGTGACTCTGTCGTGCAGATCCCCGGCCTGTGCCTGGGCTCCAGCTACAACTTGCGGGTGACGCTCTCCGACGCCGAAGGCGATGAGTCGATCTATTCGGCAGGCAGCAGCGAACACTTCTGGCTGGGTGGCCAGTTCTTCACGCAGCCCACCCCGGCCCTGCTCACCGAGCAGTTGACGATCACGAAGCCGGACGCGCCGCTCGTCTACATTCGCACCTTGCAGGTCGACCTCGACTTCCAGCGCAGTTCACTCACGGTCGTGCCTGCCCAGAACTGCTTCGACGGGGCGATAACCCCGCTACTCGTGACGGGCAGTTTCGACTTGGCCGAGAACATCCCGGTGTCGATCTACGTCAACTACTCCCTTGGCACGGACCCGCAGGCCGCGTACCTGCATCCAGACGGATCGCTCCGATGCTCGCCCGGGGCATCCGGCGGATACCTCCACTTCACCGGTTCAGTGACGCTCGAACAGATCTCTGCCGGGGCGAGCGTGCAGATGACCGATCCGACGACCGGTTACATCGCGACCCTGTCGCTGCACAACTACCACCCCTGAGGCGGGCTACTTCGTCTCAACTTTTCACCCTAGCGCTGGCAGTGCGGGCACCAGTAGATGTCACGCAGTTGGAGGTCCGAATCGCCAAGTTCCGCGTGCCGCACGAGCGTGCCACAGCGCAGGCAGCGTCGACCCACGCGGCGGTAGACCCAGTCGGTGTCGCCCCGCAGCGTGCCCGTGGTGGTGCGCTCGGTGCGGTCTTTGTTGGCTTCCAGCAGCTTCCTGGCGAGCTCGACCATGCGCTCGAGGTCATCGACCTCGCCGACCGGGCGAGTGGGCAGCACCCCACGCAGGAAGCACAGCTCATTGCGGTACACGTTGCCGATGCCGGCGAGGTTGCGCTGGTCCAGCAGCGCCAGGCCGATGGCGCGCTCCGGGTCGGCGCGCAGGTTGGCGACGGCCCGCTGCGCGTCCCAGTCAGGGCCGAGCAGGTCGGGGCCCAGGTAGTCGACGAACTGCCCTTCGTCGTCGCGGCGCACGACATTCAGCTGGCCGAGCTGGAAGCCGACGGCGTCCCATTCGGAGTTCGCCAGGATCGCGCGGGCCTGCCACTCAGGCTTCCGCCAGCGGGCGCCGTGCGGGTAGATATGCCACGAACCCTCCATCTTGAGGTGGCTGTGGATCGTATATTCCCCGACGCGCATGAGCAGGTGCTTGCCGCGGCT
>JBDUDZ010000127.1:0-6637 GCA_040002635.1 Rhodoglobus sp. | reverse complement strand
CTGCGACTGCTCTTCCTGCGATGGCTGCGCCAGCTCAAGTGGCTGCACCCGCCGCGATCGAGGAGCTTCCAGAGACGTTCTCTTTCGCAAACTGGCGACCGGCAGCAGCTATCGAAATCGGCACTGGAATCGGTCAACTCTCAACCAGCTACGGCGTGCCCCCGGATTTTGCCCAAGAGTTCCAACCGCAGCAGCGCTCAGCACTTACGCGTCGCCAACTGCGTGAACTCATGGGCGGCCCACTCACCAGAGACGTCGACAAGGGCTAGTCGACGCCCGGCGCTCGATCGACGCGTCGATCAGTGGGATCATGATTCAATGACGATCACCGCGGCCGCCGCCGGCTCGGCGCTGGGCAACCCCGGCCCCGCGGGTTGGGCTTGGTACGTCAATGACGATGCCTGGGCGGCTGGCGGCTGGAAACATGCCACAAACAATCAGGGTGAGCTGATGGCCGTGCTCGACCTGTTTCGGCAGACCGCTCACGTGGATGACGACCTGCATGTCCTGTGCGACAGCCAGTACGTCATCAACACTGTGACGAAGTGGATGCCCGGCTGGAAGAAGAAAGGCTGGCGCAAGGGCGACGGCAAGCCGGTCATGAACCTCGACCTCATCCAGGCCATTGATGCCGCGATCGTCGGCCGCAAGTACAGTTTCGAGTGGGTGAAGGGACACATCGGCCACGAGCTCAACGAGGCCGCAGACATCCGTGCCCGCACAGTTGCCGAGGCCTACCAGCGCGGGATCGCGCCGAACGCCGGCCCAGGGTTTCCGGGTGCCGTTCGAGGCGAGCCAGTCGAATTGCGCGCTGCCGCTGCCCCCACCACCCTGTTCTAGCTAGCGGCGAGAGCCTTCGGTGCGACCGAACAGCACTCCCGCGATAATCAGCGCTGCACCGAGCAGGATGATCAGCAGAGTCTCGAGGCTGCCCAGCGGCAGGATTCCGATCGTCTTGAGCAAGAAGATCGCCGCGAGAATCATGCTCGCGATAAACACCCCGGCAGGACGGTTGGTGATCTCTTTGCCGGTGTACAGCACTATCGCGCCGACCAGTCCGCCTGCGGCGGCGATTATGGCGGCGAAAGTGCCAACCCCCGCCGGTAGCATGACGAGGCCCGCCAGCGCGAGGATCGCCCAGCCGGCGGCTCCCACGAACAGGGCGATCTTGGTCAGTGTGCTGTTGACTGCACCAATTCCGAGAATTGCGAGGGCGACGGTCATCGCTACATCCGCGAGTAATCCGAGCCAGAGAAAAGTCACGCCGACGAGCGGTAGCAGCACAGTGAGCAGGAACAGAACTCCTGCGACGATTAGGGCGATACCCGCGGTTGCGCGGCGTGAACGGGATAGTGCGGCCATGAACATCTCCAGTCGTTGGCGTCAGTCTAGGGGTACCCGCAACGGGATGGGATGCTCGTCTTATGGATGAGACAAAAACCCCTTTCACCGATCCGGATGCCGACGGCGACCCCACCGACATCGGTGCTGACCTGGTAGAGAAATCTGATCGATCCAACGACAGGTCGATCACTTCGATGGACGGGGAGTACCGAGGACCTGTACACGCGAAGCCGAGCACGGCAAAGGGCTGGCTTGGCACCCCCAATCTCGAGGGTGACATCATGAGCGACAAGCCCAGCACCGACGACAAGAAGTGACAGGCCTCAAAATAGTGCGTCCGTACGTTGCTCTAACCTTCGCGGCCGAGTTTCTCGTCACGATAGGCAGATGAAGCCATTCCTGCTCCTGTGTCTCGTCGCCGCGCTGCTCGCGGGGTGCGCCCCGCGTGCCCCGCAACCTGTTCCCGCAGCTCAGACCGGTGTTGAACACCAGGTTGACGGACGTAGCTACCTTCTGACCGTGCCATCCGCCCTGCCTGCCGGGCCGGTCCCGCTCGTGATTATGCTGCACGGCGGTTTCGGCAGCGGAAAGCAGGCCGAGGAGTCGTACGGGTGGGATGCGCTCGCGGCATCCGACGGCTTCATCGTTGCGTATCCCGATGGCATAGACCACGCCTGGAACGCTGGCGGTGGGTGCTGCGGGAAGTCGGGCCGATCCGACACCAACGACGTAGCGTTCATCGAGTCGGTAGTCAAAGACATCAGCGTGAGCAACCGCATCGATCCCAAACGAACTTTCGCTACGGGAATGTCGAACGGCGCACTGCTCTCCTACCGCCTGGCCTGCGATACCAGCCTGTTCACCGCAATCGCCCCGGTCGCGGGCACTGTCGTGGGCGACTGCGCATCTCCCAAGCCGATCTCGGTGCTGGAGATCCACGGCCTGGCCGACCAGAGCGTGCGCATGGACGGCATGCCCGGCGCGGGCATCGCCTCAGTGAACGGAATGCCCGTCGACGACGTCAACGCGCTCTGGCGCACTACCGATAATTGTGCAGCGCCGGATGTCACGACCGCCGCCCCCGTCACGACGAGTATCGCCGCCTGCGCCAACGGACGCACCGTCGAACTCATCACGGTAGACGGCGCAGGTCACCAGTGGCCCGGATCCGACCCAGTCCGCGCCGGCGCTGAGACGCCCAGCACCGCACTCGATGCGACTAAGACGATCTGGGCGTTCTTCGAGGCGGCTTAGCAGGCAGTCGTCACGGCGCCGGGCCGATTGGCGAGACCGACAAGATGTTCACCGAGCCATTCGCGCAACCGGTAAAGCCAGACGCGTCGAACTTGACCGGCGCGCTGGTGTTCGGGGAAACCACTGAGATATCGGCAACGTCGCGCGGGTCGCAGTTGTCGACATTGCCCGCGTCAGTCACCCTCAGCACGGCCTGCACCGTATCGCCCGGCTGAAGGATGTTTTGCGGAGTGGGCTGCCCGGTGTCGGGAGCCGCTGCTGCCCCGATTACCCCGCCACCGGGGTCTACGAACGACATCGTCGGGTAGCCCGCGAGCGTGCATGCTGTTGAACCGGAGTTGGTGAAAGTGAACGTGACGTAGGTGCTGCCCGCGGCGCCGTCGGAACCGCCGCGCTTAACAGCTAACGAGTCGGCAGCGCATGATGAGACCGCAGGAGCCGCGGTCTGGGTTGGGGTAGGCGTCGGGGTGGGGCTCGGAGTTGATGCCGACGGCGTCGGCGTCGGTGTCGGTGTCGAACCTCCGGTGTTGCGCAGCAGAACAAACACCAGCAGAACGATTATCGCGAGCGCGAGCACTATCGCGATGACAATCAGCGCTACCCGGCCCTTCCTGCGCGTAGATGTCACCTCGTTGCTGGACGGATTGTGCTCTGGCAGCTGCTGCGTCGACGCGTCGTCGGTCATGCACCAACCGTGGCATCAGCCGACCGTGCCCGCAAGCTCCGCTCTACGCGGATTGTCTACGCTGATTGGAACCACGGTGGATAGACAGCGACCTTAGTCGCGGTGCCGAATGTTGCGGCGACCATCTCCCGGACTCGCTCGCGCACCGGGTCGTTGGCCACACCTATCAGTTGCACTGCCGCAAACGGCACTGACCCATGCACCAGCGCCTCGGCGGTACGCCGGGCATCCTCGTTTGCGTGCAGGCGTTCGACGGCACGCTGGATGCCGTCACCGGCAAAGAAGCGCGTGAAAGTTGCGGCAGCGTCACCATCTGCTACCACCACGCCGTCACCGAGGCGGCCGATGGTCGAAACCAGGAATACGAAATCTGCGGGTGTGGCTTTGCGTGCAGCGGCCGACCAGCGGGTTTCGTCGCGCCCGCCCGCGCGCAGGTCTTCCCAGAGAACCGCGTCGGGGGCGAGATAGAAGGGCACATATTCGGCCACGCTGGCCTGCGGTGCGACTTCGGCAGACATCCGCAACTCCCGGGTGAGGCCGCTGCTCACGTCGACCTCGGGTGCCGCGTCTGCCGACCGCAGCCCATCGGTGAGGATGCTCGCCAGGTTGCGCACGTGAGTGACGTGGTACACCCGTTGCTCGGCCGCGTTAACAGATTTTCGCGAGGTTGTGCTGGCAGCGGGGGTTCGCGTCGAGGGCGTGGATCGCGCCGCGCGCGGTTTTTCTGGCAGCGTCTTGGGGTAGCAGACATCGCAAAGCGGAACCTCGAGACCGTGAATGCATTCTGCCACGCACCCACGCTACGTCTCTTTCGCGGTAGAAGAAATTCGTGATCCTGCTGGAGGGTCAGACCTAATCGGCTGCTGGGGCGGATTTCGTGTTGCGCAAAGGGTGTGAGCTTGATTCCAACTCGGCTCCGACAAGAGGCGCGATGATTTGCGCCCACGTGTAATAGGTGGATCCCGTTCCTGTGCGACCGGCGCGCTCGGTCGGCTCAAACGCGATAAAAGTCGTGTTGCGGCGCGATTCACACAGGGAGCGCAATTCGTGGTTTATGCCGCGCGCCGACCACCAGGCGAGCCGACCGAGCACAAATGGCATCCGCACGATCGTTGGCAAAGGTGGCAGGCCCACGATAAAGACATGAAGGCTCGCCGGTGCAACGTCGGCGATGTGGTCGAGCAGCGACGCGATCTGGCGACGCCACGCGGTCGGTGAATGAAGCAGCAGGGTTTCGACGCCCCCCGGGGTCGCAATTATTGAATCCACGGCGGATAGCCACTTGCGAGTGAGGGACTCGCGGATGTCAAAGCCATTCATGTCGTCGGTCACGAGCACGTCGACCCGGGCTCCGCGACCTGTGATTTCGGACAGCCTGCGAGCGAGCTGCCCGGCCAGTGCCAGGTCGTGAGTGTCGGCGGCATAGCCGACGGAGATTCCCGATCCGACGAGCAATAGCCGATCCGGGTTGGGACCAATGACCTGGGCTGTCGGTTTTCCGGTCGGACGCGGCAGCGAGAGCCAGGAACTATCCGAGGTTGCGAGCCAACGATCCACCGCAGGGCGTACCAGCAGGCGTCGAAGGACCTCGTGCATCGCATGCCCCCTTGGCCGATTGTGGGTCAAGCATACGACTGTTGTGAGAGACGCTCACCGTTTGCTCGCACCCAGTTCTGGGGTGGTGAATGGCATCCCTGCGGCACCGCTCAACGGCCGCGGCCGCCGCCAGAATCACGTGCCGCACGCTGGGCGGTCTTTGCGGCGCGTTCGGTCTTCACGCGGGCGTTTTCGTCCTGCACGCCCGCGTGGATCGCCCGCTCGGCGACGAGCCACTCCGGCTTCTGCTCGAGCAGTGACTTGATCTCGCTTGAGGTCATCACATCGGGCGCGGAAGCACGAGCCAGCCCCGAGGTCGAGACTCCGAGCTTCTGCGCGACAACCTGGCGTGGATGTGGCCCTTCCCTGCGAAGGTCGACAAGCCACTGCGGCGGGTTAGCTTGCAGTTCGAGGAACTCAGATCGCGTCACAGTGCCGAACTGGAACTCCTCCGGCGTCGCGGGCAAGTAGATGCCGAGCTTCTTGGCGGCGGTAGCGGGTTTCATCGTCTGATCAGGCACGTCCCCAAGGGTAACCCGTGCCGCCGCGCTAGCCTGAAGCCGTGCCTGAGCCCTTCGTCGTCGCCTTCGTCGTTGGGGTAACTCCCGGCAAGTGGGCACGTGCGTGGGAAGAGCGGATGCCGCGGCATCCACTCACGCTGCAGCAGCTCGCGCAGCCCGCCGCTCTTGCCGCCCTCGCCGACGGCACCGCCGATGTCGCGCTGCTGCGGCTGCCCGTTGCGGATGATGCCCTCTCGGTAATCCCTCTCTACACCGAGCGCCCGGTGGCCGTCGCCGCCAAAGGCCACGCAATCGAGGCCGCAGACGAGGTCAGCCTCGCAGACCTCGCCGAATTCATGATCCTCGACGATTCCGACTGGGCGGCTGCCGTCGAACTGGCCGCAGCCAATGTCGGCATCGCGATAATGCCGCAGTCGGTCGCCCGTGCGCACAGTCGACGGGATGTCACGGCTCGCCTTGTCACTGACGCGGCCGACACCCGCATCGCCCTCGCCTGGCCAACCGAGCACACCACCCCAGCGGTGGAGCAGTTTGTCGGCATTGTGCGCGGGCGCACAGCGAACAGCTCACGTGGGGCTGTCGCTGACGAGCCAAAGCCTGCGTCAAAGCCGGCAAAAGTCGTTAAACCCGGTAGGAAGCCGAAAGCCGGCGCCACACCGAAACTGAAAGGCAAGCGCCGTTAGGCGCGCTCACCACTACCGTTATCGCATGACGATCCTGAATGCACCTCGCACACGTGCGGGCATGCGGTTGGGGCTTTGGGCACTTATCTGCGCCATAGTCTCACCGCTGTGGGCGTGGACTGCAGTGGTGGCGCTCCTCGCAGAGAGCGCGGGCCATGACTTCCCCAATGAGCCGCAGACACCCGAGTGGCTTGCGGTTGTCATCTACGTGTTTGCGTTGGTGGGCCTGTTGGTCGTACCGGCCACCTTCCTCTTCAGCATCATCGGCGGCATCGCGGCAATCCGTCGTAACAGGAAACCCGGTGTCGTGCTGGGGATCATTGCGCTTGCAGTATCAGTGATTTCCGTCGGTTTCGTCGTAGCGTTCCTTGGCGCCACTTTCATCCAGGTGTTCGCGCCCTTCGGCTAGCCGACACGCCGCACAATGTCGCCGGCGATTGACAGAATCGAACATATGTTCGAACATGGAGGCATGCCCTCCCCCGCCTTGCTTACGCCTTCGCCGGTCGAGCAGCGGGTTGAGCAATTGCAGGCGCGCATCAAGGCGATGCAGG
>JBDUDZ010000126.1:0-6637 GCA_040002635.1 Rhodoglobus sp. | reverse complement strand
TAGTCGCTGGCGGAGAGCTGCAGCAGTTGGGCCGCGGTGCCGCTGGTCGCCTTCACTATCGTGCCGTTGCGGCCCAGCGTCTCGACGAAACCGTCAGCCTCCAGCGCGCGGTAGACGCGGGCCACCGTGTAGGGCGCGACGGAGAGATCGGTAGCGAGCTGTCGCACCGTCGGAAGCTTGGTGCCGGCGATCAGGGTGCCGTCATCCAGCTGCTCGCGGAACTGCGACATGAGTTGCTCGTAGAGCGTCACGGCTGACTCGTGATCGACGGTGAACATGGCTGGACTCCTTCATTTCAACCGAGGAGGCGTAGCCTCCTCGGAGCTGGCGTCGCGCGATTGCGTTGCAATCGTCAAAGCTCCAGCGCTCAGTCGTGCGTCCGATGGATGAGCCGCGACAGCACTATCGCGCTGCGGGTGTGGTCGACGTTGGGGGCGAGCCGAACCTTCTCGAGGGCGATCTCCAGCGAGGGGATGTCGCGGGATCGCATGTGCACGATCGCGTCGGCCGAACCCGTGACTGTGCCGGCATCCACAACTTCGGGCACGGCTGAGAGGATGCGTTTGAGCTCGTCGGGCGCGACAGTGCCGCGGCAGAACAACTCGACGTACGCCTCCGTGGACATCCCATCGACCGCCGGGTCGACCTGAATCGTGAAGGCCCGGATGACGCCGTCGTACACCAGCCGGTCAACTCGCCGCTTGACTGCCGACGCCGACAACCCGATCTTTTCGCCGATGTCGCCATAGCCCGCCCGCGCGTTGAGCCGCAGGAGGTCGATGATTCCGTAGTCGAGGTTGTCCATTCGACTTACCCTACGGCGAATTCTTGCGGTGCGGCAAGCCCACACGCAGGTTCACTGCGCGGCGCGCTCTGACATTGCGGATAGGTGCGTGAAACACTGAATATATGACGATGATCGATGCGTCCGCGGGTGCCACCGCGCGAGTCGCCACGAAGCGCACCGTGTTGATGTGCCGCCCCGAGCACTTCACAGTGAGCTATCGCATTAACCCGTGGATGCATCCCGAAGAACCGACTGACACCTCGCTGGCCGTGCGCCAGTGGGAGGTGCTGCACGCGAAGTACGTCGAGCTCGGCTACGAGGTGCATCTCATCGAGGGCCTCCCGGGTTTGCCCGACATGGTCTACGCCGCGAATGGCGGGTACGTTCTCGATGGAATCGCCTACGGCGCACTATTCGAGCACCCCGAGCGCCAGGCCGAGGGCCCCGCCTACATGGACTGGTTCCGCGCCAACGGCTTCGATGTGCGCGAGCCCGTCGCCACTAACGAAGGTGAGGGCGACATGCTGCTCGTCGGCGACACGATCTACGCCGGCACCGGGTTTCGCACCGACGTCGCCAGCCACGACGAATTGCGTGCCATCTACAACCGTGAGGTAGTAACCCTGCAGCTCGTTGACCCGAGTTTCTACCACCTGGATACGGCCTTCGCCGTGCTCGATTCCCACGGCGGACCGGGCAGTGTGGCCTACCTGCCGAAAGCGTTCAGCGCTGACTCGCTGGCGATCCTTGACGAGCGCTTCCCGGAGGCGATCCTTGTCAACGACGAGGATGCTGCGGTGCTCGGCCTCAACAGCTTCAGCGACGGCAAGAACGTGATCATCGCCAGCCGCGCGGCCGACTTCGAGCGCCAGCTGCTCGAGCGCGGATTCACGCCGCACGGGGTAGAACTCTCCGAGCTGCTGCTCGGCGGCGGAGGAGTCAAATGCTGCACCCTGGAGTTGCGCTCATGACCGCGCTGAACAGAGCGGCAGAAGGTTCGGCAGTCTCGGGGTTCGGCGGGCATCTTGGGGCGGAGACTGCCGAATCTTCTGCGGCGTCCGCCGCCATCGCGGTCGAAGACGCGCACCTCGCGCACAACTACCATCCGCTGGACGTCGTGGTTGCGACCGGGGAGGGCGCGTGGGTCACCGACGTGGCCGGGCGGCGC
The DNA here is from genome assembly GCA_040002635.1 of Rhodoglobus sp. Classification (GTDB taxonomy): domain Bacteria; phylum Actinomycetota; class Actinomycetes; order Actinomycetales; family Microbacteriaceae; genus Rhodoglobus. The sequence goes on along the minus strand of JBDUDZ010000126.1, from coordinate 4,682 downwards.
TACCTCGACTGCTTGGCCGCGTACTCCGCGGTGAACTTTGGCCACGGGCATCCGGCGCTGGTTGCCGCTGCCAAGGCGCAGCTTGACCGGGTAACCCTGACAAGCCGAGCGTTCCACAATGACAGGCTCGGGCCGTTCGCCGAGGCGCTCGGCGCGCTCGCCGGCAAAGACATGGTGTTGCCGATGAACACCGGCGCCGAAGCCGTCGAGTCGGCGATCAAAGTCGCTCGCGCGTGGGGCTGCCGGGTGAAGGGTGTCGCAGCCGGCACGGCGACAATCATCGTCATGGATGGCAACTTCCACGGCCGCACCACCACGATCATCAGCTTCTCTGACGACGAGCAGGCGCGCGCCGACTTCGGCCCGTTCACGCCCGGTTTTGTGAGTGTGCCATACGGGGATGCCGCGGCAGTCGAAGCGGCAATCGACAAGACCACCGTGGCTGTGTTGCTCGAGCCGATCCAGGGCGAGGCGGGCATCGTCGTGCCGCCGGCGAGTTTCCTGCCCGAGGTGCGGGAGATCACATCCCGGCACAACGTGCTCATGATCGCTGACGAGATCCAGTCCGGGCTGGGCCGCACCGGGTCCACCTTCGCGTGCGACCTGACCGGGGTCGTGCCCGACCTGTACCTGCTGGGCAAGGCGCTCGGCGGGGGGATAGTGCCGGTGTCTGCAGTCGTCGGCAACCGCGACATCCTTGGCGTGCTGCGCCCGGGCGAACACGGCTCGACGTTCGGCGGCAACCCGTTGGCCGCGGCAGTAGGTCTCGCTGTCGTTGAGCTGCTGGAGACCGGTGAGATGCAGCGTCGCGCCGGCGAGCTAGGTGAGCGGCTACGCGCCGCCCTGGAACGCCTCATCGGTCGCGGTGTGACGGAAGTGCGGGGGGCGGGTCTGTGGGCCGGGGTTGACATCGATCCGGCGCTCGGAAGCGGGCGCGAGGTCTGCGAGCTGCTTATGGAGCGCGGCCTGTTGGTGAAAGACACCCACGGGTCGACTATCCGGTTCGCTCCCCCGATCGTGGTGGAGGCGAAAGACCTCGATTGGGCAGTCGAGCAGCTTGACGCCGTGCTCGAGGAACTGCGCGCCCGCTAGATTCGAGAAATGAGTTCTCTACCGACAGCTTTGCCCGCCGTTGACATCACGCCACTAAAGGGCGGTGCAGTGCTGCGCTGGGGGGTCATGGCTCCGGGCGGAATTGCCGACTCCTGGGTCACGACTGTGCACGCGAATACCGAGCAGCGGGTGCACGCGGTAGCTTCACGTTCCGCAGAGCGGGCGGCGGCATTTGCGACGAAGCATGGCATCGCCCGGGCCTACGGTAGCTACGAGCAGCTCGCAGCCGACCCGGACATCGATGTGATCTACATCGCGTCACCGCATAGTGAGCATCTCGCCCTGGCACTGCTGGCGATCGGCGCAGGCAAGCACGTGCTCGTCGAGAAGCCAATCGCGGTTTCGGCGGCCGAGGCGCGGCAGCTCGCGGCAGCCGCCCGTGCCGCCGGAGTCTTCGCAATGGAAGCCATGTGGTCGCGGTTCCTGCCGCAGACGTCGATAGTTGCGCAGTTGCTTGCTGACGGAGCGCTCGGCGACATCAAGCAGGTGACCGCGAGCTTCGGCGCGCTATTCGACTACCAGCCCGAGAGCCGATGGTTCAACCCCGCGCTCGCCGGCGGCGCGCTGCTCGACATCGGGGTCTACCCGCTGTGGTTCTCGCAGTTCGTGCTCGGAATGCCACAGACTGTGACTGCGCTCGGTTCACTGGCGCCAACCGGCGTCGATGCGCAGTCGGTGGTGGTGCTCGACTACCCGTCAGCCGCGCAGTCGATAGTGACAATGACGATGTGGGCAGAGACGTCGCAAACGGCGACCGTGAGCGGAACGCGTGCTCGGATCGAGTACTCGGGGGAGTTCTTCGCTCCTAGCGGGTTCAGCTTGCTGTCGGGAGACTCACGATTGGACTGGACCGACCCGACCGGATTCAGCTGGGGTGCCGGGCTGTGCTACCAGGCGACAGCTGTCGCCCAGGCGATTGCCGACGGTCGCACCGAGTCGCCACTGCACACACTCGACGACACGATCGGGGTGCTCGAACTCATCGACAGTGCCCGAGCACAACTCGGCGCGAAGTAACCACTGTCGCGGGCCTGGTTGCCGAACTGCTGCCGAGTTAGTCGCGGGTCTTCTGCGGATACACCGTCTCGCCGCGCTCCAGCATGCCGACGAACTTCTCGATGTTGCGCAGCCGGGTCTCCTCACGCTTGACGTTGGCGATGCGAAACAGGATCGCGTAGCGGTTCTGGCTCGACAGCAGCGCAAAGAAGGCGGCGGCTTTCGCGTTCGCCGCGATCGCCTCCGCGAGGTCGTCGGGCACCTCGATCGTGCGGGATCCGGCGTAGGCGGCATCCCATCGTCCGTCGCCCTTAGCGCGGTCGACCTCCGCCTCACCGGCGGGAGTCATGCGGCCGGCCTCGCGGAGCCGGGCGATGTGGTCTCGATTGATCTGCGACCACGTGCTGCGGGCGGTGCGCGGCCCGTAGGCCTGGCGGAAGTGGGTCGCGTCGAAGGTGTTGCGCTGGCCGTCGATCCAGCCGTAGCAGAGGGCGACGTCAAGCGAGTCGGTGACGTGCAGACCCTCCACACTCTTCTTCGCGATCAGCAGGTCGACGCTCGGAGAGCTGTCGTGGTTGGCGGCGAGCCAGTGCTCGAATGCGGCGGCATCCTCGAAGGTCATCAGTTTGCGATCGGGCACACGCCATTCTGGCCTGCACCACCGTCATAGAGTTCTGGCAGGAAGGGAGTTCTGGCATGAAAGCGATCCGCACCCGAATGGTTGCCCGCAGCATCCACGAACCACATCGTGTGTCTAGCCCGCTCGAGCTGCTCTTCGACCTGACATTCGTTGTAGCCATCAGTTCGCTCGTGGTGCAACTCGCGCACGCGGTGGCCGCCGGGCATGTGGCGGAGGCGATCGGGCCGTTCCTCATGGTCTTCTTCGCGATCTGGTGGGCCTGGAACCAGTTCACCTGGCTTGCGTCGGCCTACGACACCGACGACGTGCTGTACCGCGTGTTCACGATGGTGCAGATGGGCGGGGTGCTCGTGATCGCGGCGGGCGTGCCGGGCGCCTTCGCGGTGGGTGTCGAAAACGGGCAGGACTTCACGGCGATCACCGTCGGTTACCTCATCATGCGCGCGGGGCTGATCGCCACCCTCGTGCGGGCGACTCGCGAAGATCCCGATTCGCGACCGACGTCGCTGCGCTACGTCATCGGGATATCGGTGGTACAGCTCGGCTGGCTGCTGCGGTTGCTCCTCATACCGAACGAATACATCGTGCCTGCGTTCATCACACTCGTGGCGGCTGAACTCGCCGTGCCCGTCTGGGCAGACCTGTCGGGCCACGGCCTCGCCTGGCATCCGCACCACATCGCCGAGCGGTACGGGTTGTTCACGATCATCCTGCTGGGCGAGAGCGTGCTCGCGGTCACCGTCGCCGTGCAGGAGAGCCTCGTCGATGGGCTGACCTCCCCGCTGGTGATCGTCGCCGTGGCCGGGCTCGTGCTGCTGTTCACACTGTGGTGGCTGTACTTCTCGGAGCCCGCGGCCGACGGTCTCGTCGCTCACCGCGATCGCGCCTACCTCTGGGGCTACGGGCATGTATTCATCTACGCGAGTCTCGCCGCTATGGGCGCGGGCCTTGAGGTGGCCGTCCAGGCGGTGACGTTGCACGTCGATGCGTCCCCGACGCTCGTGGGTTACGCACTTGCGGTGCCCGTCGCCCTGTTCGTCGTGCTGCTGTGGGTGTTGCACGCGCCGATCGTCGAGCGCGTGGTGATCCCGCCCGTCGGCACGGTCGCTGCCGCGGTTGTCGTGCTGCTGCTGCCCCTGGCGAGCCCCGCGATCGGTGTGATCGGCGTGACGCTCGGCATCACGGTCGTAACCGTCGCGCTACTGGTGATCGCCCTGCTCTCGGCTCACGTGCGCGGGCTGGTGCCCGCAGTCGACTGATCGGTCGGTGGTCAGGCGTCGAGCCGTTCGTCGTAGGCATTCCGGTTGTCATTGATCGCGCGCTGGTGCTGCAGCGCCCAATCGGCGAGCACCAGCACGGGCGGTAGAAGGGTCGAGCCTAGCGTGCCGCGGTCGTAGCCTTGTGGGGTGACAGTGCTCAGCCCGCGAATGCTCGAACGCTTCCGCGCGCGCGCGGCGGGCTACGACCACGACAACGCCTTCTTCACCGAAGACCTAGACGAGCTGAGGGCGGCTGGCTACCTTGCCCCGCGCAGCCTGCTTGAGACCGCGAAAGACCAGCGTCTGCTCGCCGCGTATGCGCCAGCCACCGCCCTCGGCATCAACATGCATCTCGTCTGGGTCGGGGTGGCGCGCGTGCTCTCCGACCGCGGCGACCACACTCTCGACTGGGTGCTGCGGGATGCCGCGGCCGGCGAGCTCTTCGCGTTCGGCAACAGCGAGCAGGGCAACGACCTCGTGCTCTGGGATTCGACGACGAAGGCCGAAACCGTCGAAGGTGGTTACGCGTTCACCGGCACCAAGATCTTCACGTCGCTGGCGCCGACCTGGACGCGCCTGGGTATCTTCGGCAAGGTTTCTGGTGGGGCCGCCGGGGACCAGCTTGTGCACGGTTTCATCACGCGTGACACTCCGGGCTGGCACAGTCTGGACGA
>JBDUDZ010000125.1:0-6685 GCA_040002635.1 Rhodoglobus sp. | reverse complement strand
TCGACAGCGTACGCGCGGCCCGGCGCTCCTTCGCGTCGAGGTAGCGGTTGCGGCTAGACAGGGCAAGCCCGTCACTTTCCCGCACCGTGTCGATGATCTCGACGCGCACCGGCATGTTGAGGTCGTCGATCATGCGGCGCACGAGGAACAGCTGCTGGGCATCTTTCTGGCCAAAGGTGACGACATCCGGCTGCACGATCTCGAGCAGCTTCGCCACCACGGTCAGCACCCCGTCGAAGTGCCCCGGGCGCGCGGCCCCCTCGTAGAGCGTGCCGATCTTTCCTGCCGTCACGACCGTCGCTGTGGGCCCGGTCGGATACATCTCGACGACGGATGGGGCAAACACGTAGGCCACCCCGAACGGCGCGAGACGGTCGAGATCGGCCTCGAGGTCGCGGGGGTACTTCTCGAGGTCCTCGCCCTCGCCGAACTGGGTCGGGTTGACAAAGATCGAGACCACCCGCACATCCGCTATCTCGGCGGCGCGCGCCAGGTGCGCCAGGTGGCCGTCGTGCAGGGCCCCGAGCGTGGGAGTGAAGGCGATCGAACGGCCGGCGGCGCGTTCGGCAGCTAGTGCCTCGCGCATCCCTTTGATCGATTCGATGACCACGGGGCGCGTCGCTGAACTCACGAGTTGATCGTATCGGAGCGCGAACCGGCTGATTTTGACGGGCAGGTCAGGCGAACGGGTCGGGCGGTGCTGTCGCCCAGAGGGCAGTTTCGACCGACGAGCGCACCAGCGGCGCGATGACCGCGCCCGGCGATTCCATCCCCAGGGAGGCCAGCAGGTCGACTGCCTGGCCAACGATTGCCGCCGAAAAGCTTGTCGCCGTCTCGACAGCCTCCGCGTAAGTCGAGCGATCGGATTCCGCCACCACGACGGGCTCGGCCCCCATCTCGACGACGAGCGCCTGGCCGATCGGCAGCACGGGGGTTGGTGCTGTCACGGCGCAGTAGCTCTCGCGCAGCCGCACCAGATCGAGACTCGTGCCGGTGAAAACCATCGCGGGGTGCACAGCCAAGGGGATCGCACCGGCCGCGATCGCCGGCGCCAGCACGCCGAATCCGAACTGCGCCGCAGTGTGCAGCACGAGCTGCCCGGGCTGCCAGGCCCCCGCAGCGGCAAGACCCGCCACAAGTTGCTCAAGCTGGTCGGCTGGCACCGCGAGAATCACCAGCTCGCTGCGTTCGATGAGGTCGGGGATCTCGAGGATCGGCACCCCCGGCAGCATCGCCCCAGCGCGGTCGCGACTGCCCTCCGAGACAGCGGATATCCCGACGATGGCGTGCCCTGCTCCGGCAAGCGCGGCACCGAGCACCGGGCCGACCCGGCCCGCGCCGATGATGCCGACGCCGAGGCGGCCCGAGGGGGTGCTCACGACGCCGCGGGGGACTGCCCGGGGCGCGACCCCGCGGGTGCCTGGGCGACGGGGGCGGGGCGCGACCCCGCGGGTGCCGGGGCGACGGGGGCGGGGCGCGCCTTCCGCGGGCGAGTGGGGGGCGACGAGCGCCAGCGGTGACTCGTGTCGTTGGTGGCGGCCCGGATCGCGGCATCCACCGTCTCGGTGAAGAACGTGGTCGCCACCGACGCATCAAGTGCACCCAGTCGCGCGGTGATATGACCCGCAACTGTGTGCACGTGCACCGATGCCAGCCGCAGACGCCGCAACAGGGGGCCTTGATACAGGGAGACACTTTGCGCCCGCGGCAGCGGCACAATCACCAACTCGCGCCAGACTGCCCCGCGGCGCAGAAACACGAGGTCGCCAGCTGTAGCGAAACCGTTGCGGCGCCAGGAGAACCATCGCAGGATCGCGCCACGACGTGGAGAGTTAGTGAACCCGTCGGCTCCCGTGCCGGTCATCCCTGGCTGGACAAGCCCGAGATCATGCCCTGGCAACACGAGGTCGAGCACTTTGCGCACGTCCGTAAGGTTTCCGACCGGGAGGATGGTGGTCTGCGCCTGGCGCTCTGACCCGCTTCCGTGCGACGACGCAGCGCGATTTATCGTGATCTCCCACCATCCCGGCGCACGCCAGAGCAGTGGCTGGCGAACCTGCACCGCATGGATCCGGCCCGGAGGCAGAGTCTCGTTGCTTGTCGACAGCAGGCCGAAGCCGACCCGCACACCGTCGGGGGTGGCCGCGATGCTATACCGCACCGACCGCGTGAACTTCGAGACGTAGTAGCTGCCCATGCCGATGATGCCGGGCACGAAAGCGAACAGGAAGAAGAGCTCGTGCGTCGAGGCGACAGTCACGATGAGACCCGCCACGATCAACAGCACGAATACTGTGGATTCGCTCAGCACGATTGAGCCGAGGAGCCGCCCCAGGTGCATCTGAACGACGGATTGGGGAGCCGCGGCATCCGGCGCAAGTTCGGGGGCAAGAAACTCGCGGGCACGTTGCTCGACCAGCACGCGAGCTTTATCGCTCGCGCTCAACCCGGCAAGTGATACCGGCGCCTCACCGCCCGGCACCGTCTGGGTTCCGGAGGCGAGCAACAGGATCTCGCGCCGCAGCTCGTCTGCGGCAGCAGAGCCGAGATAGGAAAGCTGCACATTCGCGTCGTGGCCAGCCACGTTTACCTCGAGCTTCGCGGCGCCGAACACTCGGGCCAGCAGCGGCCGGGTGATATTCACGCCCTGGATGCGGTCGAGTCGCCCGCGCCGATTCTTGCGGAAAAGCACGCCGCTGCGCACCTCGACGAGCTCGTCGGTGATGCGGAAGGTGTGCATCCGCCACGACACGTAGAAGCCGAGCGTGAACAAGACGAGCCCGAGAGCAACGAGTGCCAGGGCGGCCGCCACATAGCCGTTATCCACTATCCACTGCACGGGATCTTCGCCGTAGTCGGGGCCACCGATCACAATCTGGATCACAAAATCGCGCAGGTTGACAAGCAGGATGCCCACTATCGCAACGAATGCGACCCCGCCACGGAGCAACGGAGTTAGCGGATGTAGGCGATGCCACTGCCCGTCTGCGAGGCGGAAACCAGTGCTGATCGCCTCGGCAACGGGGCGCGGCGCGCCCGCGCTCACAGCCCTGCCCTGCGGCTCTCGGCAAGGGCGACAAGGCGGTCGCGCAACTCTTCTGCGTCGACGGCAACCAGGCCGGGAATCGTGACACCGCTCGACGCCGCGGCAGTCACGAACTTCAACTCGCTGAGCCCCACGGCCCGCGCCAACGGGCCCCTGTTGATGTCAACGAGTTGCATGCGGCCGTAAGGCACCGACACGAAACGCTGGAACATCAGCCCGCGCCGGAAGAGTAAGTCGTCATCGCGCAGCTGGTAGCCGATTGACTGCACCCGTCGCCGCACCAGCGCGAGGGCCACGATAAAGATCACGGCGAACGCGGCAGGAATGGCGAACAGGTAGCTGTTGCGGCTGAACAGCGCCGGCAGGGATGTCGCCGCCACCACGACGAGGCCGAAGATGAGGGTGCCGACGAAGTCGACAACGACGTACCGGGGCGAAACCCGCTGCCATTGTGTGGCGACCGGCTCGAGCTTGGGTGTCATTGGGCGTCCCTCGTCACTGCGGTGCCATCGTGCTTGTCTTCCGGCGGGATGAAACACCAATGTTCGGCGATGAGGCCCGCAATCACAAGCAGGATACCCGCGACTCCGGTGGCGATCGCCATCGTCACAGAGCCTACCGCCGGCAACACCGAGCGGCTCAGGACGAAGGCCGTGATGCCAAGTCCACCGCCGCCGACGAGCGCGCCGCTCAGGCTCGATGCCTTCGCGAGAGTCACAACCCGGGTCGCGTAGAACGGATCGACGCGCGCTTTCGCCAGCCCCCGCGACACCCGCCGAATCGGCAGGGCCATCACGATGATGATGCCAGCGATGAGCACGAGCGCCGCGGCCAGGGTGAGCGGTGGGATGAGGATAGCCCGGCCCCCTGCGACGAGCGCCGTCTCGGTGAGCCAGGTGATACCCGCACCGAGCACGGCCAGCAGCAGCAGGTGAAGGGGCTTAGTCCGAGTCATGACAGGGGCTCGTTCATGACAGGGGCTCCGCGGCATAGGGCGTGGGCTCGGTGCCGTCACGGCGAACGGCGTCGGCGAGGAGGTCGGCTATTCGGCCGTGGCCTGGCAGCGTTGCATCCGGCTCGATCTGCAGCCAGGGGGCGAGCACGAAGGCGCGCTGCCAGGCTCGCGGATGCGGCACAGTCAGGTCTGGCTCGTCGATGGGCGGCCCGGCGAACTGCACTATGTCGAGGTCAAGGGTGCGGTCGCCCCAGCGAACATCGCGCACGCGACCGAACTCAGTCTCGATACCGCGCAGCGCGTCCAGCAGCTGGAGCGCGCCGATGGCAGAACGCACGGCAACTACCGCGTTGAGGTAGGCGGGGGCATGCTCGTCGACACCCTCGGGCTTGAGCGCCGCAGTCTCGACGAGACCGGACGCCCTGACAACAACGACGCCGGGCAGCGCGTCGATGGCGCGAACAGCATCGCGAATGATTGCCTCACGATCGCCGAGGTTGCTGCCGATCGCGATCACGGCGGGCAGATCGACTTGCATCCGCTGCTGGCGGATCACGAGCCGAATCCCACTGCCGCGCGCGGCGTCAGCTTGATGCGGGTGATCGTGACCGAAACATCAGCGAAGGGGACGGTGATTGGGGCAGCGGGTTTGTGTACAGTGACGCGCGCGACCCGCACGGCTTCGTGCGCAAGGACAACTGCGGCTATCCGCTCAGCGACGGTCTCGATGAGGTCAACCGGGTCACTCTCGACGGCGGCGACCACCTGCTCGGCCAGCACCCCATAATGGACGGTCTGCGCGAGGTCGTCCCCCGCTCCTGCCGCCGTGAGGTCGAGGAAAGCCGACACGTCGATGATGAACTCTTGCCCATCCTGGCGTTCGTGCGCGAACACCCCGTGATGAGCGAAAGCGCGCAGTCCGGTGAGGGTGATCTCATCCATCGGATCCATCAGCGAGCTCCGTTCGTCCAGGCATCAGCGACCCTCAGCGCCACCCGGGTTTCCTCCACGTCGTGCACACGCACACCCCAGACACCCGACCGTGCGGCAAGCGCGGCGACGACGACGGAGGCCGCGTCGCGTGCGCTGGCCGGTGCCCCTTCGGGCGCGAACTGCACAAGAAACCGCTTCCGCGATGCGCCGATGAGCAACGGATGACCGAGGCTGGCGAGTTCATCCAGGCGCCCAAGAAGTTGCCAGTTGTGCTCCGCGTTCTTGGCAAAGCCCAGGCCCGGATCGAGCACCACCCGCCCGGGATCGATGCCAGACTCGGCCATCTCGGAAAGTCGCACGGTCAGTTCGGCGCGCACGTCGGTGACCACGTCGGCGTAGTCTGCCCGCTGGTCGGAGCCGACGCCGCGCCAGTGCATGGCGATGTAGGTGAGCCCGGTGTCTGCGACGGCGCGATACATTTCGCGGTCGACCAGCCCACCCGACACATCGTTAATTACCGCCACTCCCGCGTCAGCTGCCGCAAGGGCGGTCTGTGCATTCATCGTGTCGATGCTCACCGCGATGCCGGATGCCACGAGCTCGCGAATCACCGGGAGCACACGACGCTGCTCCTCCTCCGCGGAAATCCGTTCGGCCCCCGGCCGCGTTGACTCACCCCCGACGTCGACAAAATCGGCGCCTTCAGCGTGCATCTGGATACCCCGCGCGACAGCCTGCTCGACGTCGGCGAATAAGCCACCGTCGCTAAAAGAATCGGGCGTGACGTTCAGGATTCCCATCACGACTGTCACCGCGGCGCCCCCACCAGGGCGAGCACGCCCGCGCGTTCGACCGGGTCGCTGAGCGCACCACGGCTAGCGACAGTCACCGTGGAGCTGTCGGCCTGAAGCGGTCCGCGGGCCGCGACGCAGCCGTGCACGGCGTCAAGCACCACGAGCACGCCGCGCGCGGCCAGACCGTCGGCGAGGGCATCCGCGATCTGTTCGCCGAGTCGCTCCTGAAGCTGGGGTCGTGAGGCGAGCGTGTCGACGACCAGCGGGAGACGACCGAGCCCGACTATGCGCTCACCCGGCAGGTAGGCGACGTGCGCGACCCCGGTGAACGGGAGAAGGTGATGCTCGCAGATCGACCGGAATCGAATATCGCGAACGAGCACCAGGTCACCAAGCCCGTCTGATGCCACGCTGTCACGCAGATGGTCGACAGGGTCGACGCCCAGCCCGGCGAAGAATTCGCTGTACGCGTCGGCGACACGCTTCGGGGTCGACAGCAGCCCCGGCCGAGCCGGATCCTCGCCGATTGCGGCAAGAATCTCGGCAACCGCCGCCTCAATGCGCCCGGAGTCGATGGCCACCGGGGGTCCTAGGCCGTGGCGATGCCGGGAGTTTTACGCGGTCGCGGGGTGCGCTGCGGCGTCTTCGGACTTTCGGAATCCACCCCGCCATCGACAAGCCCCGAGTCGAGCGGCAGCTTCGACGGCATGGCGATCGGCGGTTTGTTCGAGAGCGGGCGCAGATCGCTCGAGAGCCATAGCGGGCGCTCCGGCAGCTTCTTGATGTCTTTGAAGATCTCGGCCAACTGAATGTGGTCGAGCGTCTCCTTCTGCAGCAGCTCCTTAGCCAGGCGATCGAGGATGTCGCGGTTCTTGTTGAGCACCTTCCAGGCTTCGTCGTGGGCCTGGTCGATGAGCGCGCGCACCTCCTCGTCGATCGTCTCGGCGATCGTGTCGG
>JBDUDZ010000124.1:0-6757 GCA_040002635.1 Rhodoglobus sp. | reverse complement strand
TCCATCTTGCCGCCGCGGAGGGTCTTGGCCCCCTGCTCGCCCATGACCCAGGCCAGAGCATCCACGACATTTGACTTGCCGGAACCGTTCGGGCCGACCACGCAGGTGACGCCCTGCTCGAACGCGAAAGTGGTCGGCTGCGCGAAGGACTTGAACCCCTTGAGGGTCAGGCTCTTCAGGTACAAGGCGCGGCCCTTCTCTCGTCCATCGCTGGGTACACGGTACCCGACCCGACCGGCCCGGTCGCGTCGGGTCTCATCCGAGCCGGCCCCATCCCCGTCGGCCTTTCGATCGCTATTGGTTTGCAGCACGCTCTGATAATTGTCACGGCGTTGTCGCGACTCGGGTCGTGGCCGACTGAGCTGACGCTGGCGCTGTCGCGACTCGGGTCGTGGCCGACCGCGCTGGCGCTGGCGCCGGCGCCGGCTTGACGCACGACCTCGGCTTTCGCTGAGTGTCGCTAACACTTCGGTCACGATCCATTGACGGGATGAAGCCGAGTTGTAGTCTGGTCGGCTGCTCGCCTGCAGCGCCGCAACCGGGGAGTACGCATGCCTGCATTCACTATCGACGAGGTCGTCGTGCCGCCCACCCTCGATGCGCCGGGAGCCGAGCAGTTCGTCGAAGCCCTCGACGTGGGCAATATCGTGAACACAATCGGTTACGGAACATCTGACCTCGCCTATGAACCGGCCGAGGAACTTCCGCAGTTCTCCGACCCTCACGAACCGCACAGGATGCTCGCCGCCAGTGTCGCGGGAAAGATAGTCGCTCGCGCCCTGTATCAGACCCACGTGGGTGAGGGGGCCGACACCGCATGGATCATCGTCGAAGTGCTGCCCGAGTTTCGCCGGCGCGGCATCGGCGCCGCTCTCGCCGATGCTGTCGAGGCGATAGCCCGCGGTGATGGCAAAGCTAAGGCGCTCGTCTACACCCCGATCCCGAATACTCCGAATGCCCAGCAACACCTGAACTCCCCCACCGGGTTCGGGTCGATTGCCCTCAACGCCGACGCGCGGTTCCTCCTCGCACGCGGCTACAGCTTCGAGCAGGTCGGCCGGCTTAGCCGTCTAACCCTGCCGGTTGCCGGCATCGATCGACTCCTGGCTGACGCCGAGAAGGCCAGCGGCCCCGACTACGCGGTGCGCTATTGGCGCGACGCCACGCCAGAACGTTGGCAGGCTGACGTTGCCCTGCTGGGCACTCGCATGTCCACTGACGCGCCGAGCGCCGGCCTCGAAGAGCCGGAAGACGTATGGACGATCGAGAGGGTGATCGAGGCAGACGAGCGCGCGAAGCTCAACCCGCGTACCCGACTCTTCGCCGTCGCCGAGCACATCCCCAGCGGCACACTCGCGGGGTACACGGTACTGTCGGTGCCTCGGCAGAGCCATCGGGCGGTCGACCAGTACGCGACACTGGTGCTTCGCGAGCACCGGGGGCATGCGCTCGGCAAACTCATGAAGGTCGCAAACCTTGCCCACCTCGCGCGGCTGAAGCCGGGGCATCCCTCAGTCGTCACATTCAACGCCGAAGAGAACCGGCACATGCTCGACGTGAATGAATCGCTGGGTTTCGTTGGGATCGCCAACGAGAGCGCCTGGCGTAAAGATCTCTGAGAGGCAGTTCACACTGCCCTGTGCACGTCAGGGCACGATTCGCCTCGTGTTCGAGCAATGTAAATCCCTCATTTCCGAAGGTTTCCCATGGCCGGCATGCACTTGAATTGGCCTATGACCGAGAGTCGCGGGCTGGTGTTGATCGTGGAGGACGAGCCTGCCATCGCCGACGTCGAGCGGCTCTACCTCGCCAAAGCCGGTTACGGCGTGCACGTCGAGCGAGACGGGATCGTCGCACTCGCGGCGATCCGCTCGCTGCGACCCGTCGCGGTCATCCTCGATGTCGGGCTGCCCGGCATGGACGGCATCGAGATCTGCCGAGCATTGCGCGAATCGGGCGACTGGACCCCGATCATCTTCGTGACAGCCCGTGATGACGAAGTGGACAGGGTTCTCGGTCTCGAACTCGGCGCCGACGACTACCTGGTCAAACCCTTCTCGCCGCGCGAACTTGTCGCTCGAGTACGCGGCATTTTGCGACGACAGGATGGGCCTGCGTTATTCGCTCCCCTGGAGCTCGGGGGCGTGACTCTCGATTCGCGCCGGCGTTTGGTGAGCAGCAACGGCGTGGATGTCGCGCTCACCAGCACCGAGTTCGACCTGCTCGCCAAGCTCATGTCGGCGCCGGGGCAGGTCTTCTCGCGCGAGCAATTGCTCTCCAGCGTGTGGGGGCAGGCCGACTACAGCGGGGGGCGCACAGTGGATGTGCACGTCGCGCAGGTGCGCGCAAAGCTCGGCGAGCCGAATCCAATCCGCACTGTGCGCGGCGTCGGCTATTCGGCCGGCTCATGAGTAGTGCGCTGCGCCCATGAGAAGTTTGCGCACCCGCGTCACGATAGTGACAATCGTCGTCGCGGTGATCGCCGTCGCTGTTACCGGGCTCATCTCGTTGCAACTTGTGCGATCGTCGACGACTGACGAGGCACGCAACCAACTCGCGGCCCAGGCCGACATCCTCGCGAAGCTACCCCGCCTCGCCTCTGCCGCCGAACTCGCCGACAAAGCGTCGCTCGCCCTCGGTGGCACCCTGGTTGCCCTGGTCAAACCTGACGGCACTGTGCAAGGCGATGCCTCCCCGTACGTAGACGCGCTCCTGCTCAACCGCCTTGCCAAGAGCGACGCAGTATCGACGACCCGGCACGGAGACCTCGGACTTGTCATGGTTGAGGCCCGCGTAACCAAGAACGGGCAGGCGGTAGTTGTGGCGCTCCCGCTCACCGCCGTCGACCACGCGCTCGGCCAGGCGACATTGCGCATCCTCATCGCGCTCGGAGTCGGGTTGGTCGTCGCGATCGTGGGTGGGGCGCTACTCGCTCGCAGGCTCTCCAAACCCCTCACCGATACTGCGGCGGCGGCGCGGCGACTCGCGCGTGGTGAGCGTGGAGTTCGGATGCCGGTGTCGCCGACCACGGAGGTGCACGACGTGACGGCCGCCCTTGCCTCACTCGACACGGCCCTCGCGGCTTCCGAAGGGCGGCAACGCGAGTTCCTGTTGTCAATTTCGCACGAGCTGCGCACGCCGTTAACGGCCGTGCGTGGCTATGCGGAGGCGATGGCTGACGGACTAGTGCCCCCAGAGCAACTCCGGGCGGTAGGTGAGACGCTCGTCGCCGAGACCGAGCGTCTCGATCGCTTCGTGGGCGATCTGCTCGAACTCGCGCGCCTCGAGGCCGACGACTTCAGCGTCACCATGACACCGGTGGATGTCGGCACAGTGCTCCGTGAAGCCGCGGCGGCCTGGGCTGGCCGGGCTTCGACGCTCGATGTCTCAGTCACCGCTACCGGCGATGGCACCGCCACGACGGATGCCCGCCGACTGCGTCAGGTCATCGACGGGCTTGTCGAGAATGCGCTGCGGGTCTCCCCCGCTGGATCCACCCTGCAACTTTCGGTCTCCGGCGCGTCAGTGCTGCCGACGGCGCCTGCCGACGCGCAGCCCGGCGCGACGCAGCCCAGCGGGACGCATTCCAGCACGGCGCAGCCTGCCGACGCACGGCCCCGCGCGACGCATTCCGGCGCGGCGCAGCCTGCCGACGCACGGCCCAGTGCGGCGCAGCCCGGCGCCGATCATGTCAACACCGTGGTGCGGGTACACGATGGCGGGCCGGGACTCGCGGAAGACGATTTCGCCGTCGCCTTCGAGCGCGGGCTGCTGCGTGCGCGCTATCGCGACATCCGCCCGGTCGGCACGGGGCTGGGGCTCTCTATCGCCGCGCGGCTCGTCGAACGGCTGGGCGGCACTATCACGGTCGAAAACGCACCGACGGGCGGCGCGGTGTTCGCGGTCACGCTACCGGCATAGTGCGTCGGGCGGGAGTGCGGATCACCTAGCTCGCCGGCACCGGCGGGTTCTCGACGATGAACCGCACCGCGTCGTCTGCGTCGTCGGTCACAAAGATCAGGTTGCCACGGTCGCCGGCCTCGGCGCGCAGCGTTCCCGCCACGCCAGTACCTGGGGTCGGCTCCCAGCGCTGTCGACCAAGGAAAACCATCGGGCTGCGGTAATCGAATGTCGCGTAGAAGTTCTGAGCGGCATCCTGAAACACCTCCTGAACTGTGCCGGCCGAGCCGTCAGCGAAGACAATCCCAGCGAGGCAGATGGCGAGTAGGCCCTCCTCGCGAATGCTGTTAGCGAAGTATTTGGCGATGTGCGTGGCGAACTGGTTGCTGCGCTCGAACCCGTAGAACCAGGTCGGCACCGAAAGATTCTGCGCCCCCTTGGGAAATGTTGCGCGCACCTCGGCTGCGCGATCGAGGTAGTCGCTGTCGGTCTCGTTCGGAGCTTTCCGCAGGATTTTGAGCGCCTCATCGAGCGCGGATGGCGCATAACCCGATAGGTAAGCCCCAAGGTTGCCCGCCTCCATCACTCCCGGGCCACCGCCGGTCGTGATGAGGTAGCCCCGTGCCGCGAGGTCGAAGGCGATGCGAGCCGCGCGCTCGAACTCGGGAGCGTCACGGCGCACGGCATGGCCCCCCATGATTCCCACTATGCGGCGCTGCAATCGCTCGGCGATCGTGTGCCCGATGAGTTCACCGAGCGCGTCATCGATAGAGAGATCGTGGGTGCGTTGCGCGAGCGCCTCGCCGATGTCTGGGAGGTAGGTGCCGGCATCCACGTACCAGCGATAGATCGCCTGGTCACGCGTCGTTCCGTCGGAGCCACAGGGTGCGCTCAGCTCGGCTCCGGAGTACAGGGCCGAGCGGTAGGAGTCATACGGTCGATCGGTGAAGCGTGGGAACAGGAGTGCCCCGCGCGACATGAGCGCCTCCGCCGCGCCGCTGGGCAGCGTGCAGCCGAGGAACAGTGTGCCCGTGACATCCACCGGGCTGCCGTCAGCGCGCTCCAGGTCGACCCCCGTGAGGTCGAGATCCTGCACAACCATGTGGCGCAGGCTCCCGGTCGCCACTGCGGCGTGCAGCGCCGACGAATCGTGGATGCTGTGGCTGCGGCGAGGGGATCCCCCACCGTGGATGCTGTGGCTGCGACGCGCGGCCCCCTCAGCGGGCATCAGGGCCGAATCCGCTGGCAGTAGGCGCAGAAATGCGAGCCACGGTTCATGAACGACTCACGCACGATCAACCTGCCGCAACGGTCGCATGGCTCACCCTGCCGACCGTACGCCTTAAGCGAATGAGCGAAGTAACCCGACTGGCCGTTCACGTTGAGGTACTGGGCATCAAAGCTCGTGCCGCCTTCGGCCAACGCCTTGCCGAGCACGGTGCGCACCTCACCGAGAAGCGACTTCGCCCTGCTCTTCGAGAGCGTGCCGGTCGGCTGGTCGTAGTGCACTTTGGCACCCCACAGCGACTCATCCGCGTAAATGTTGCCGATGCCGCTCACCAGGGTCTGGTCGAGCATCGCCCGCTTGATCGTCGTGTTCTTCGCCGCGAGTCGGGTGAGAAATCGGTCGTCGTCGAAGTGCTCATCGATCGGATCGCGCGCAATGTGGGCGACCTGCGTCGGCACTAACTGGCCGAGCGTCTGGCCCGCGCTGTCGTTGGCGACCACGAGCCTGTCGATGGCCATCGAGCCGAAGATCCGCTGGTCGACGAAGTTGAGGCGATGCGGCTCGTGGTCGGGGTGCTGCAGCTCGAGGCGGATGCGGGTGCGCGCGTCATCCGTGTTCCTGCTGCGTAACAGCACCTGGCCGCTCATGCCGAGGTGGATGACCAGCGCCTCGGGCTCGCCGGGCGCACGGGCTTCGCCGTTCCTGCGAGCTTCGCCGTTCCTGCGGGCTTCGCCGTTCCTGCGGGCTTCGCCGGGCGCCGCCCCGAGCGGAATCCAGAGAAACTTGCCGCGCCGCTGAGCGCTAAGCATCATTCGCCCCTGGAGGCGGTCAATGAAATCCTCGCTCGGGCCTCGGTGGCGCTTGAGCGACCGATCGTCGAAGACCGTGACGGATGTCACTGTCGCCCCCGTCACGGCGGGCTCCAGCCCGGCGCGCACAACTTCCACCTCAGGTAGTTCGGGCACGGTAACTAGCGAGAGGGGGTTCTGGGTGGCGCGGACTGCAACAGCGTCCACGCCTCGAGGGCCGCAGCCATCTCGGCCTGCTTCTTGCTCGACCCGCCACCGCTGGCAACTTCCCGAGAGCCCAGGAGCACCACGGCGTGGAAGCGCTTCGAATGGTCGGGGCCGCTGTCGCTCACCCGATAGCTGGGCAACCCGCTGCCGAGACGCGCCGAGAGTTCTTGCAGGCTGGTCTTAGGGTCCATCGCCGCGCCGAACCGGTCAGGATCGTCAAGCAACGGACGAATAAGGCGAAGCACCAGCTGCGTTGCCTTGTCGCCGCCCAGATCGAGATACGCGGCCCCGATTATCGCTTCGACGGTGTCGGCAAGGATCGAAGACTTGTCGCGACCACCGGTCTGCTCTTCGCCCTTGCCGAGCCGAATGTGCTCACCCAGCCCGATACTGCGGGCGACCTCGGCGAGCGCGACGCTCGAGACCAGGCTCGCGCGGCGTTTGGCCAGATCGCCTTCGTCGAGGTCGGGATTCTCGTTGTAGAGCATCACCGTGACGGCCTGCCCGAGAATCGAATCGCCGAGGAACTCGAGCCGTTCGTTGTGGGCGAGCCCACCGTTCTCATAGGCGAACGACCGATGCGTCAGAGCAAGTTCAAGCAACTCGGGCGCGA
>JBDUDZ010000123.1:0-6759 GCA_040002635.1 Rhodoglobus sp. | reverse complement strand
ACGGCATCGTCATGGTCGCGACAATCGCCTTCGGCATGGGCATCGACAAGCCCGATGTGCGTTTCGTCGCCCACCTCGACCTGCCGAAGAGTGTCGAGGGGTACTACCAGGAGACCGGCCGCGCCGGCCGCGATGGGCTTCCGGCCACCGCGTGGCTGGCGTACGGACTGCAGGATGTCGTGCAGCAGCGCCGCATGATCGACCAGTCGGAGGGCGACCTGGCCCACCGCCGCAACCTTACTGCCCACCTCGATGCGATGCTCGCGCTCTGCGAGACGATCCAGTGCCGCCGTGTGCAGTTGCTGGGCTACTTCGGCCAGCAGTCGGAGCGCTGCGGCAACTGCGACACCTGCCTGTTTCCCCCCGAGACCTGGGATGGCACCATCCCCGCCCAGAAGCTGCTCTCCACGATCGTGCGATTGCAGCGCGAGCGAAACCAGCGGTTCGGCGCCGGGCATCTCATCGACATCCTGCTCGGCAAGCAGACGCCGCGGGTCACCCAGCACGGGCACGACGCGATCTCGACCTGGGGCATCGGGCAAGACCTCTCCGACCAGGAGTGGCGCGGGGTGGTGCGGCAGTTGCTCGCACAGGGGCTGCTTGCGGTCGAAGGTGAGTACGGCATCCTGGTGCTCACGGAAGCGTCGGCGACCGTGCTGTCGGGCGAGCGCACGGTCTTGCTGCGCCGGGAAGCTCCCAAGCGCTCGAAGGCCGCGAAGCGCGCGACAACGGCCGGCCTGCTTCCCGAAGACGCGCTTCCGCTCTTCGAGGCGCTGCGCTCCTGGCGGGCCGAGCAGGCTCGCGAGCAGGGCGTTCCGGCCTACATCGTGTTCGGTGATGCCACGCTGCGCGGCATCGCTGTCACCAAGCCAACCAGCCTCGCCGAACTCGGCACCATCAGCGGCGTCGGCGAGAAGAAGCTCGAGCAGTATGGGGATGGGCTGCTGGAAGTCGTGGGGGCGGCGACCTGAGCCACGGGCTGACGCGAAAGAGCCACTGTCGGCGGGCTGGAGGAAGATCGAGACATGCCCGACACCGTACGAACCGCGGTCCTTCCGCTGCGTGGCCCCTATGACTTGGCAGAAGTCGCCCTCATGGGGTTCGGCCATCGCGACGAGTCGTCATTCGACGGCGTGATGCGGCTCGCCTTCTGCCTCGACGGTTTCGAGCAGCAGGTAGGTGTCGAGGTTCGGCAGGCCGGCGGGGAACTTGAGCTAGTCGTCCACGGTGACGGCGATCTTGCCGCAGTCACGAGCCAGGTCGCTCGCGTCGTGTCTGCCG
This sequence comes from Rhodoglobus sp., assembly GCA_040002635.1. Lineage (GTDB taxonomy): Bacteria > Actinomycetota > Actinomycetes > Actinomycetales > Microbacteriaceae > Rhodoglobus. The sequence goes on along the minus strand of JBDUDZ010000123.1, from coordinate 5,478 downwards.
ACGCCGACGGACTCGCCTGGGATGCGGTGTGTGCCGCCGATCCGGTCCTCGCGCGAGTGCACGCCGTCGCGCCGGGGTTTCGACCCTCGAATTTTTACTCGCCGTACGAGGCGGCGTTCTGGTCGGTCATTTCGGCCCGTCGAGCGCGCGCCCAGGGCATCGCCCTGCGCCGCAGAATCGCCGAGGCGCACGGTCGCAGTTTCACCCTCGCCGGTCGCATCGAGGCAGCCATCCCGACGCCGGCCCAACTGCTGTCGGTCGACAGCTTCCCTGGGTTGCCGGCAGACCGTGTCCCCCGACTGCACGCCATCGCGAACGCCGCCCAGGAGGGGCAGCTCGATGTTGACCGGCTCCGCGCGATGGAACCAGACGCGGCAATGCTCGACCTGCAGCGACTGCCCGGCATCGGACCGTTCTACAGCGCCCTGATCGTGATCCGCGCCCTAGGGCTCACCGATGTGCTGTCCACCGAGGAAGACCACACCCGCGAAACAGTGCGCGAGCAATACGGTCTTGATCACGCACCGACAAACGCTGAACTTGCCAGTATTTCTGAGGCATGGCGTCCGTTCCGAACGTGGGCGGCGGTCACGCTCCGAGCGCTGTCAGCCCGGGCCAAATAGTCCCGGGGCCACAAAGCCCGCACTCAACTATTGAAGACTTTGCACAACGGTGAGCGGTGTCCTCGCAGGCGCTTTGGCGCTCCCCCACTGCGCATTTTCGCCCCCAGACCGCCGGTCGTAGCGTGGAGCCCATGAGCCAGGTCACGAAATCTCCCGCCACCCGCGCGAACGCCACTGCCACGCAGACCCCGGCGCCCGTGGTCGATGTAGCGGCCCTCGGCGAGGTGCTCATGGGGCGGTGGGCCGGCATCCGGCGCCAGGCGCGGGCGCTTGCCGCTCGACCTGAGATTCGTCGCATCCCGGGCCAGACCATGGAAGAGCACCGCAAGCGCGTCTCCGGCCAGCTGAAGATCCTGGTCGACGAAAAAGCTGTGCACCGCGCGTTTCCGAAATCGGTGGGCGGCAATGAAGACGCCGGCGGCAACATTGCCGGCTTCGAAGAGCTCGTTCTGGCCGACCCGAGCCTGCAGATCAAATCGGGCGTGCAGTGGGGCCTGTTCGGCGCCGCGGTCATGCACCTGGGCACCGAATACCACCACACGACATTCCTGCCCGACATCATGAGCCTGAAGGTGCCCGGCGCGTTCGCGATGACCGAAACGGGCCACGGCTCGGATGTCGCGGCGGTCGGCACCACGGCCACCTACGACCCCGCGACCCGGGAGTTCGTCATCGACACCCCGTTCCGCGCGGCATGGAAGGACTACCTCGGCAACGCCGCAGTAGACGGCCGGGCCGCCGTCGTCTTCGCTCAACTCATCACGCAGGGCGTCAACCACGGCGTGCATGCGTTCTACACGCCGATCCGCGACGACAAGGGCTTCCTGCCGGGAATCGGCGGCGAGGATGACGGCCTCAAGGGCGGCCTGAACGGCATCGACAACGGGCGGTTGCATTTCACCGGCGTACGCGTGCCGCGCCTGAACCTCCTCAACCGCTACGGCGATGTCGCCGAAGACGGCACATACAGCTCGCCGATCGCAAGCCCGGGCCGCCGTTTCTTCACGATGCTCGGCACCCTTGTGCAGGGTCGCGTCTCGCTCGACGGTGCGGCGACCGTCGTCAGCAAGCTCGCCTTGACTATCGCGATCTCCTACGGATCGCAGCGGCGGCAGTTCACCGCGGCGAGTGACACCGAGGAAGAGGTAATCCTCGATTACCAGCGCCACCAGCGGAGACTTCTTCCTCGTCTGGCAACTACATACGCAATGTCGTTCGCGCACGAGGTGTTCCTCGACAAGTTCGACGGCGTCTTCAGCGGTCGAGCCGACACGGACGCCGACCGCCAGGATCTCGAAACCCTCGCGGCCGCCCTCAAGCCGCTGTCGACGTGGGCTGCGCTGGACATCCTGCAGGAGGCTCGCGAGGCGTGCGGCGGCAACGGGTTCATGGCCGAGAACCGGCTCACCGAGCTGCGGGCAGACCTCGATATCTACGCGACCTTCGAGGGCGACAACAATGTGCTGCTGCAGCTGGTGGCCAAGCGCCTGCTCACCGACTACTCGAAGAAATTCGCGAGCGCGGATGCCGGGGCGATGGCCGCCTACGTCGCCACCCAGGTGAACGAGGCCGCGATCAACCGCACGGGCCTGCGTCGACTCGCGCAGTCCGTGGTGGACTTCGGTTCCACGGCTCGCTCCGTTGGCTACATCCGGGACACCGATGCGCAGCGGCAACTGCTCACCGACCGGGTGCAGACGATGATTGCCGAGATTGCGGCGAAGCTGCGCAACGCGAACAAGCTGCCCAAGATGGAGGCGGCCCAGCTGTTCAACAGCAACCAGAACGCCCTCATCGAGGCGGCCCGCGCCCACGGCGAGCTGTTGCAGTGGGAGGCATTCACCGAGGCGCTGTCGAAGATCGACGACGAGGGCACCCGCACGGTGCTGACCTGGCTGCGTGACCTGTTCGGCCTTGGGCTCATCGAGAAGTACGCCGCCTGGTACCTGATCCGCGGCCGCATCTCCGGCCAGCGCGCCCAGGCTGTCACGAGCTACATCGACGACCGCCTGCTTCCACGCCTGCGCGAGCATGTGCTGCCGCTGGTTGCCGCCTTCGAGTTCATGCCCGAGCACATCGGGGCTCCGATCGCCACGGGTGCCGAAAAAGAGCGCCAGGACGAGGCGATGGCCTACTACCGTGCCCAGCGCGAGTCCGGCACGGCTCCGCTGACCGAGAAGTCGCCCGAGCGCGCCAAGAAGGCGCTGCCGAAGAAGTAGCCTTGGGCCGATGCTCAAGTTCTTCGCGCGGGTGTTCCTCGCTCCCGTCGCACGGCTGCTGTTCCGGCCGCGCATCATCGGCGCCCGAAACGTTCCGCGTTCCGGTCCGGTGCTGATTGCGAGCAACCACCTCTCGTTCATTGACAGCGTCGTGATCACGCTGGTGGCGCCACGGTCGGTCTCGTTCCTCGCCAAGAGCGACTACTTCACCGGCACCGGATTCCGTGGCTGGCTGTCACGCGCTTTCTTCACCGGTATCGGCGCCATCCCCGTAGAGCGCTCGGCCGGGCAAGCGGCGCAGGATGCACTGAACAGCGGCCTGCATGTGCTGGAACACGGCGACGCGTTCGCGATCTACCCCGAGGGCACGCGCTCCCGCGATGGACGGCTGTATCGCGGGCGCACCGGCGTAGCCTGGCTCGCCCTGACCTCGGGGGCACCGGTGGTGCCGGTCGCGCTCACCGGCACCGAGCACATCCAGCCGCCCGGATCCAGCCGCATCCACCTTGCTCGGGTGACCGTGCAATTTGGCATACCGGTTGTCTACGCGGGTGCCGCAGACTCGGGTCGCGACCGTCGCAATGTGACCGACGACATCATGGAGGCCATCCAGGTCATGAGCGGTCAGGCCTTCGCCGACGAATACAACGAGCCACCTGCGGCAACGGCTGCTGGCCGCGCGCGGCGCAAGTTCCGCGAGCGGGCGCGGCGACTATTCCGCCGCGACGGGCGGCACTAGCACTTTCATCATTCAGGACTGGATGCTACGGCAGTGACACAAGGCGACCCCTGCTGTCTCAGCTGCCCCATCCTTCACTCCTGCCCCACCGAGTCCTGAATGATGAATCGGGGGTCAGGTGTCGGGGTGGTCCTCCCGGCGGCCCGAGCCGTTGAGGCGCAGCGAAGCGAGGAACCCGAGGGCGAGGAATCCGGCGGCGGAGAACGCGGCGTAGCGGGTGGCGTCACTGAACGCGGCACGGGCGTCGGTCGCGGCATCCTTCGCCCAGGGCGCGGGCGGGGCACCCTTCGATGGCGCATCGAGGGCTGGAATAGCGGTGCCAGCCGAATCGACGACGGCGGTCACGATCTGGCTGCTCACCGCCGCGGGGATCTCGCTGCGCTGGTCGAGCCGCGACTGCAGGCCGCTGCCGAGCGAGGTGAACAGGATGGTGCCGAGGATCGCGATCCCGAGTGCGGAGCCGACCTGGCGGGCAGTGCTCTGGGTGCCCGAGCCCTGTCCGCTCTGTTCGATCGGCACGTCTTTGAGCACAACGCTGGTGAGCTGCGCTGTCGCGCAGCCGACGCCGAAGCCATAGACGAACAGCCCCGGCACGACGTTCCACCACTGCGCATCGGGGCTGATGCCAATGGCCACGATAAGCACACCAGCGATCTCGGCGAGGATACCCACCCGCACGATAGTGACAGGAGACACTCGGTTGCCGAACGCGCCGGCGAACCCGCTGGCCACGAACGAGCCGATCGCGAGGGCGAGGATCGCGAACCCGGTCTGCAGCGCGTCGTAGCCGAGCACGTTTTGCAGCCAGAGCGGCAGCGACAGGATGATGCCAAACTCACCGAGCGACACGATCATCGCGGCGATGTTGCCGTTGCGGAACGAGGCAATTCGCAGCAGGCCGAAGGCGAGCATGGTGCTCTTGCCCGCGCGCTCGCGGGTAACTCCCCAGACTCCGAAGGCGATAGCGGCAATGAGAGTTATGGCAAACACGAACGGAATGGGGGAGATATCGAGAGTCCAGAATGAGGGCGGCTTGTCGCTGAGCCACCAGCCGTAGGTGCGGCCCTCGATGAGGCCAAACACGAGCGAGCCGAACAGGGCAACCGAAAGGATCGCGCCGACGGCATCCACGCGCCTCGGCTCGCCGACCTCGCTCGATTCTGCCGCGAACACCAGCACCCCGATGACGATGATCACGCCGAGGGGCACGTTGATGCCGAACGCCCAGCGCCAGGAGAAGTAGGTCGTGAGCCAGCCACCGAGCAGCGGCCCTACCGCAGCCATACCGCCGATTGTTGAGCCCCAGACCGCGAAGGCGATGGCGCGCTCTTTGCCGCGGAACGTCGCATTGATTATCGACAGCGACGCCGGAAGGATCATCGCGCCACCGACCCCCTGCACGGTGCGGGACGCGATGAGCAGCTCGCCATTGCCCGCGAGAGCGGCGCCCACCGACGCGAGCGCGAAGATGACGACACCGATGAGCAGCAGGCGACGACGACCGAACCGGTCGGCCAGCGTTCCGAATACCAACAGCAGCGAAGCGAAGACCAGGGTGTAGGTCTCCTGCACCCACTGCACCTCGGTGGAGCTGATGTCCAGCTCCTTGACGACTGACGGGATCGCGACGTTGACGATCGTGGAGTCGACGATGATCAGTGCGACGGCGATGCTGATGAAGACCAGCCCGGCCCACCGGGTGCGTTCGCTGCTCATGCTGTCTTGCCCGCGATGAGTGCGACGACGAGTTGGCGGATGAGATCCCGCACACTTCCTCCGTTGGTAGGTTGGCTTATTCAACGTAGCGGCTCGGGAGCACCAATCCGGCTTGCGCAGGCAGAACCATGCGCCCGGGCTGAGTCAAGCCGTGTCCTCGGCCGCTAGTTTGGTCGTAACG
>JBDUDZ010000122.1:0-6780 GCA_040002635.1 Rhodoglobus sp. | reverse complement strand
GGCAAGTTACCCAAGCGGCCAAAGGGATCTGACTGTAAATCAGACGTTTTCAACTTCGGGGGTTCGAATCCCTCACTTGCCACCACGAAAAATGCCCCCGTATTTCGGGGGCATTTTTCGTGTGTGGGACGGGGAGGACGAGAAGCCCTTCGTGGGCCCACGCTGAGCAGACAGCCGCGTCGCTTACTCGGTGCTTGTCACCATCGCGCGACTGCGACGTGGATGCGGCTCAGAAGGGGAGTCGAATCCCTCGCTTGCGACGCGAACTGCCCCGGAATCCCCCAATGAGAGCGTGGCTCTTTCGGTCTATCTGGTCTCTCGGGCGTGCGTGGGCCGCACTGTTTACAATCTTGTGCTGGTGCGGTGATACAAGTTGTGTTAGACATATGACACAACAAGTGGAAGAGGTTACCGTGCCCTGGAATCGAATTTTGTCGCTGAACCCACTCCAGCTGTTGGGGGCGGCCCTGTCTATCCCCCTGTTTTCTCTCGCTCTGGCCGCGCTCCTCCTTGCCTGTATTGGAGTGGTTCGACGGATCCGCCGCCCGGCTCCTCAGCCCGAGACCGGTAGCGGGGCAGGTGCTTTTTTGGCGACATCCCAGTACGGGTTCGAGCGCCGTGCTCTCGGTATTGGCGCGGTGGCTGTGATAGTCATTTTCGCGATCGAATATGTGGTGGATGGCTACCTGTTGAACCTCTCCGACGTCGTCGCTTGGTGGCGCTACGCCACCCCGGTGCTGTCCGCTCTCGTTACTCTCTGCGTGTTGCTCGGGCTCATCGTGTTGAGGGGCACCATCAAGCCGGAGCATCCGGTCGTTTCGGCAGCCCGGCGCACCTGGAGCAGCTTCGGGCCCCGCCGTGGAATCATCGCGACCTCCTGTCTGGCGCTCGCTTTCCTCGCCACAACAATTGCCGCCGGATTGGCGTCGTCGCCCGACGATCGTGGCCAGTACATCTACCTCGAGATCCCCGCGCCGAATACATCGGTCGACCCGCTTCGCCCCTGGTTCTACGGGTGGGCCTACGGGGTGCCGGTCATCATCTGTGTTGCGGCACTGGTCGCTGTGACCTGGCTGACGCTTCGCAGCAACGCAGTTCGGCCGTTCCTGCGGCCCGAAACAACCGGGGCCGAGCAGCGTGTGCGGAGCGAGATCGCCGCCTCCGCCGTGTACATCGCGGCCGCTGGCATGCTGCTGGCGCTGGGCGGCGCATTCAGGTTCATCGGCCAGAGCGGTTCTTATTCGCGGCTCACCGTCGGAGATGCCGGCCAAAGCAACTCCTACGAACTGACCTGGCGGTACGCAAATCTAGCCACCGCTGCCGGGTGGATGGCTCCCCTCATAGAGATCACCGCCTTCGTGCTTTTGCTGCTGGTTGCACGGCGCCTACTTCGTTCTCTGCCTCGCCCCCACTCGAGCCAAACCACGGAGCGAGACTCGATGTCGGAGACCGTGCGATGACTACGGGGCCCGCCACGGAATCCGTCGATGAGTCGAGCCCCGCACTGGATATATACCGACAGTTCCGGGGCCTTATCGCCTCGGGCCAGCTCGGCGCTGGGGAACGCCTGCCGACCGTCAGGCAAACTGCAAGCGATATCGGGGTTGCTGCTGGCACTGCCGCGAAAGCATACAAACTTCTCGAACGAGACGGCCTCGTCGTCACCCGTACAGCTGCCGGTACCCGCGTCGCCGATTCGGCCGCTGTCCTCCCCGCATCCGTCGTGCGAAGGATCCGCGACCTCGTCACAGAAGCCGACACGATCGGGGCCAACCCCGCTGATGTCATCGACGTGTTTCGGGTCATCTGGCAAGCACGACCGAACACACCGTGACCGCCCAGCACATCGACCCGGCGGCAATCACACTTCCGTCTACACAGTCGATCGACATCACCGCCTACCTGCTCAACAGCGAAGACAGTGCTGCACCCCGAGCGCGGCCGGGTAGCCCGCTATCCGCATCGGCAATCTCGCCTCAGTTGGCCCGCGCAGAGCGAGCCGCGAGTTCCCTGTAGGCGGTCAAGATCGCCACGATGCCCGTTGCAATTGCTACGGCGAGAGTCGCAGGGAGGCTGGCCAGGATGCTGACGGCAAGTCCCGCGCCCAGGAGCACAGTGCTGATCAGCATCCACATAACCGTTCGTCGGGTGGCGCGCTTCAGGCGGATCGCCACGAGGGCCGTGATCAGGTAGAACGAGGCGAGTCCCGCGAATAGCCCGATTGCGTTGCCGAGCGAAAGCGCAGCATCCGGGTGCTCGATTGCCGTCGCGAGAGATGCGGCCACAATGGTGACTCCCGCAACAAGCACAAACGGCAGGAACATGGCGGCGTCGCGCAGTGCGACAGTGTCGCCGGCGCCCAGCCGGGCAGCGAGGCCCTCCTCGAGCTGGGTTGAGTTGTGAAGAAAATATGTCCACGCCAACATGCTGATCAGCGCCATCCCGAGCACCGCAGGTGGGCCGCCGGCGGGCTCCCAGTGCGTGCTCAGCGCCTCGATAACGCTGAACACCGACTCGCCCATGACGATGATGACGAAAAGCCCGAGTCGTTCGGCCAGGTGTGGAACTTCGATCTCATGCACAAGTGGGGCACTGTTTCGCCGGGAGAGGTTCTGGAGGGCAATCTCGACGCCTACCGCGAAGACCCAGACAACGAACTGCGCGGGTTGCGGCACGAAAGCGGATGCCAGCCAGAGGGCCGCCGTCGCCCCGTTGTAAACAATTGGGTTCCAGATCGGAACGTCATTTCGCTTGGCCCGAAATAACCACAACGGGAGCAGCACCAGTCGAAGGGCCGCGCCGCCGATGGCAAAGAGCCATGCACGGTCTCCGCTGGCTTCGGGAGCCGCGACAGCCATCGCCCCGACCGACACCATTCCGAGGAGCATCACAATGGCGAGCCGTTTCGCGGGCAGCCCGGGCAGGATGTTGATCGTTATTGTGACGTTGATCCAGGCCCACCACCCGATGGCGAGGATGAAAAGAAACGCGCCGAATTGAGGCCCGCCGGGCTCACCGTGAACGCTGTGGGCGAGTTGACCGATGAAGACCACAAACACGAGGTCGAAGAACAATTCCATCCAGTGGACGCGGCGCATGCGCCAACTCTATTTTGGACGACGATGGTTGGTCGCTGTACTTGCTGTCACGGCCGAACCGTCCAGCGACAGTGTTCACCAAGGCGACGGCGGCCGCGCGACCAGGGCACCACCGTCGATGCGGTAGTCGCCCGCGTCATACGGCACAAGCACGGTCGACCCGGCCGCCAGGTCGTGGGAGTCTCCCGAGGTGATGGTCAGCACACCGTCATCCAGCGCGATGATGATCGCGAACCCGGCGGGGAACTCGGCGCTGTCGGTAACCCGATCCAGCCGGAAGTAGGGGTCGGCATCGCCGGGCAGTGTCGAACCTTCGGTCACCCCGTGGCGCACGAGTGCCTCTGCTTCGGCGAGGGAGCGCCCGCGCGTCTCAACGGCGGTAAGGGCGAGGTCGAAGCCGAGCCCGAGGTGGCCGTCATTCTCGCCGTCGAGGTCGAAGTCGGCCCACTCGAGCAATATCGAGAGGTCTTCCGGTTCTTGCACTTCTGCGAGCAGTATGCCGGCGCCGATCGCGTGCAGCACGCCGTGCGGCACGAAAACGCTGTCGCCGGCCCGCACCGGAATCTCGTGCATGAGCGACAGCAGGGCGGCAGCGTCCTGGGTCACGACGAGGGCGCGCAGCTCGTCGGCCGACACATCTTGGGTCAGGCCCAGGTACACGACGCCGGGGGTGAGGATGTACCAGGCTTCGGCTTTGCCATGGGCGGCGGCGAGGTGCCGCCGGGCGAAGCCGCCGCTCGGGTGAGCGTGTACGGGCAAGCGCTGCCCGGCGTCGAGCAGTTTGACGAGCAGCATGGTGTCGCTGCCGTAGCGCTGCACGTGTGCGGCGCCGAGCCACGCGAGTGGGTCGCGCTTGATGGCGGTGGCGAGCAGCTCGTGGTTGCTGAGCCGCGTCATCCCGGTCGGTGCGCCGCCGCGAACGCTGGTTGTTGAGCCGACCCAGTCTTCCGGGGTGTTGGGTTGTGAGGGCGGTTGGTTGCGGAACGCGGAGATGCGGCTGCCGCCCCGGTAGAACCGGGCGGGTGGCTGGTTGGCGGGAAGCCGGATGGGTTCCATGGTCTGCCAATCATTCCCCACCTAGGCTGGCTCCGTGCCAAATGCCGAGCTGTTGACCATCGCCCGTGACGTTGCGCTTCGGGCGGGTGAGCTCGCGAAACTGCGCCGGTCGCAGGGCGTGAGCGTCGCGGCATCCAAGTCGTCGTCGGTCGACATCGTGACGGAGGCCGACCGAGAGACGGAGGCGATGATCAGGGCGGCGCTTGCCGAGCTGCGCCCTGACGACGGTTTCTTCGGCGAGGAGAGTGGCGCCGAGAAGGGCTCGAGTGGGCTCACCTGGGTGGTCGATCCCATCGATGGAACCGTCAACTTCCTGTACGGAATCCCGCACTACGCCGTGAGTATTGCTGTGGTGGAGGGCGAACCCGACCCACTGACCTGGACCGCGCTCGCCGGTTGTGTGGTCAACCCGGCATCGGGGGAGGTCTTCACCGCGGCCGCGGGTGGCGGCGCGTTCCTCGGTGACCAGCCGATCCGGGTGGCCGATGCCGTGCCGCTTGACCAAGCGCTCATCAACACGGGCTTCGCCTACGACTCTGCGATCCGCGGCGAACAGGGCGCGATCGTCGCGGCGTTGCTTCCGCAGGTGCGCGACATCCGCCGGCTGGGCACCGCCTCGCTCGATTTGAGTTTCGTCGCCTGTGGCCGCACAAACGCCTATTTCGAGCGCACCCTCAGCCCCTGGGATCACGCCGCCGGCGCCCTCATCGCCCGTGAGGCGGGAGCAACGGTCAAGGGTTTGGGCGCCGCCGCACCGAGTCGGGACTTCATTTTGGCCGCGCATCCAGACGTGGCGAAACGCCTCGAAGAGACTCTCACGCAGCTCGGAGTTGGCTGGCAGGGCTCGCCTTCGCTGCCCTGAACGGATAATGTTTATGAATCCGTTACCTGCACGTGCCTTTGGCAGTGCTCCCGACGCCCGAAGAACGCGAATGGCTCCTTAGCGCCTGCCGCTTTTTAGAGGAGTAGCAATGTCTTCATGTGCGCAATGCACCGCGACGACATTGCCGACCCCGGAGATCATCTGCTGATGGGGCACTTGGCAGACACTGATGGTGAGGGTCTCGAGTTTCTGGGTCTGACCCAGAGCTCCGGCTCCCCCGCCACAGTGACCGCTGCTTCGGAGGCGGGCGCCCCGATGACGCGCCGCGAAGCCCGAGAGCGTGCGACCGGCGCATTGCCCCGGCCGTCCGCACCGGTGGCACCCCCGGCTGTACCGACAGCACTGCAGCCCACTTCGGGAGCCGCGCTGCTTCACCCCGAATACGTTGCGCAGCGTGTGATGCCAACCGAATCGCGACAGGATGCCCCGGCCGCCGCCCGCGAGACCGCAAGCCTCGCCGCGACTCGAACCGTGCCCGCCCGTACCAAGGCGCCGAAGGCCCCCAAGCCATCCAAGCCATCCAAGGCAGCCAAGCAAGCCAAGGCAGCCAAGGCCCCCCGCGGCCGCGTCTCCCGTGTGCGGGCTCGCGATATTGCGCCGCCCAAGGCCCGCAATCGGGCCCCAAAACTTATGTCGCTCGTCGCACTCCTGTTCGCGGGGGCCCTGATCGTTGCGGTAACTGTGCCAGCCAATGCGTTCATGAGCGACGCTGCGCCACTCATCGGGGTAGTCGCCAACTCCGACGTCACCCCGCTGCAGTCGATTGCTGTATCCGGCGACTCCAACCCCGCCGCGACCGCTCGCGATAGTTTCAGCGTCGTGTCGTACGCTGCGCTGACCCAGGCGCAGTACGGACATCTGGGAACATTCACTCCGACCACCGGGTCGATCCGTTGGCCCTTCCCTTACTCGGTGCCTATTTCTGACGGATATGGGCCCCGCATTGCGCCCTGCGACGGCTGCTCGACATTCCATAAGGGCGTTGACTTCACCCCCGGCTATGGCACTCCCATCTACGCGGTCGCTGATGGCGTTGTTGAGGCGCACAGTGGCGACAGCCAGTGGGAAGACTACGGAAACCACCTCGTCATCAAGCACAGCATCCCGGGTCAGAACGTCGAGTCGCTTTACGCGCACATGGTCGCCCAGTCGAGCAAACTCCAGCCGGGGGATCCGGTCAAGGTCGGCGACTTTATCGGCTTGGTCGGTGACACCGGTTCCAGTACCGGCGCTCACCTGCACTTCGAGATTTTCATCGACGGCGTGAACGTCGACCCGTACGCGTGGCTCGTTGACAACGCCACAGACACCCCTTAGTCGCGCCCGTTAGTCACCCGCAGGTGAGCGCGGCTACTGCTGCGTGCGCATCCACACTGTCGTGTCGCCCGGCAGCGCACCGGCGATGATCTCCTCGCTGGAGAGCAGGATCTGCCCGACGGGCAGCTCGACAGCGATCGTGCCGGTGTTGCAGATGACTGTCACGTCGCCGTTGGTGAACGCGACGACATCTTTGCTCTTGCCGTATTCCTTCAGCCAGGCCACCGAACCTTCGCCGAGGGCGTGCTGACGGCGCAGCACGAGCGCCAATTTGTAGAGTTCGAGTGTCGAGCCCGGGATGCCCTCCTGCGAGTCGCGAGCGTAGGGTGCCCAGTCTTGCGGCTGCGGCAACCAGCTCTTGCCCGTCGAGCTGAAGCCGTAGGCCGGCTTGTCGGCCTCCCAGGGGATCGGCACGCGGCATCCGTC
>JBDUDZ010000121.1:0-6834 GCA_040002635.1 Rhodoglobus sp. | reverse complement strand
GGTGAGGGAGTAGCCAGAGATGAAGGTTGTCGGCGTAGCGGGGCTCCACGCAGTCTGAATGCTCTGAGCGGTCGCCCAACCGGCGTTGGTGGTCAGGGGCAGCGATGCGCTTCCCGTTGTCTTCACGACTTCCTGCAGCAGGAACGTGACGCCGTTGATCGTGGTTCCTGTTGGCGTGGTGGGTGTTCCGTTGCCGGCCACGAGGCCGTTCGTGGCGGTCTTCGCGTATTTCTGCACGATGATCGAGTTCGTCCCGCTGTCTGGCGAGATGTTGCCAACGCCGCCGATCGGGGCCGCCGTGGCGGAACCGGCCAGGCCGAAGACGCCAAGGAATGTCAGGGTAAGCGCACCGGCGGCGGCGATAACGCCGCGCATCCGGGTAGAAGATGTAGCCGGGCTCATGATGATCTTTCTGTTTGTCGGGAAACTGGTCACGTGTGGTGCAGTGCTGTTCGATGGCAGGCGCGCGCGCCTAATAACGACGCATGCGCCTTGAGAATTCGGGTAAAGGCCGCAAACCGTCGGGTAAGCAACAGCGGGTTCAACAACCCAAAGTGCGGCAGGACAATTCTAAGAAATGTTGCGCCGCGAGTCGCCCCCCCTTTGTGGTCGCAGGCAAATCCCGCTCGGTCGCACCGCTCGGGGCCATGTCTACACTTGCCTTGTGCCCCGGTCACTGCTCGCCCTTCCGCTCACATCCGCCCTGACGGTGGATGGACTTGCAGACGGGTCAGGCACGCGATGAGAGGCCAACTGCAACGTGCGACTCTCCTGGTTGCGGCAATCCTCAGCTCGGCACTTCTCGCGGGCTGCACGTCACCGACTCCGCAGCCAACGCCCTCCGAACATCCAGTAACGACGGAAGAGTCACAACTGCTCGCGATCACGCGATTCGCGAATTTCGATGCGGGCAGTCGACCGTTTCACACAGAGTTCACCGTGTCTGGCGTGAAGACGAAGATGATGGGCTGGGTCGACTACTCTTCTGGCCTCGGCTTCGTATCTGTGACAGGTAGTTTTGGCGCAGAGGCACTTCTGTGGACAAATTCTGCCCTCGGTGCAATTCCTCGTGCACCAGATGTCGACGGCAACCCGGTGCTGCCCATTCCCGATCTCACAGATCCGGGCTGGCAGATACAGACCCTTGACCCGAAAGTATCTGCTGTGGACGCGCTTCTCGCGGCAATCAGCGCTCTCGGTTCTGACCGACCCGACAATCCGCTGCTGTTGCAACAATCGGGGGCCCGCTGGTTGCGTAGTGACAAGGTCGATGGCACACCGGTCACTGTGTTCGCCGCACCGCCGAGCGACGAACCTGTCGCGTCAGGGTCGGGCACGGCACAGGGCGACACACTGCGGCTATGGGTCAACAAGAACGGATTGTTATTGCGCGCCGAAGTGAAGCTCAACAACGTGTGGGACACCGTCGAGTTTCCTGATAGACCAGCGCCAAAGCTAGAGAAGCCCGAGGGCATCGGATGACCGTGAGCCGATATCGCAGCCTAACGAGGGGTTATCCCGCGGCGCGGTGCTGAGCTCGACTCGACCCGACGCTGTCCCAGCGCCGACCGCCGTGTCAGGCTCGGTGCATCGCCACTCGGCGCCTGCGTCCCCACACCCGAAGCTTCAGCTGCCACAGCCCCAGGCCCAGTGCCAGTGCAATGACGATCCCTCCACCGATCGTGAATGCATCAGCGCCCAGGCCGCCCGCCATGGGGAGGTCCGGTGGCAAATAAGGGTGGTTGGTGAGGGTCAACGCGAGCGCCGTTGTGCTTGATGGGGCGGTAACAGTTACCCACCCGGAAGCGTCTGGGGTGAGCGCTGTCGCCCCCTGGGCCCAGGTCCCACTGGCCCAGACGAAACCGCCCCATGAGAACGGTCCGGTGAGTGGCTCGCGCAACTTCACAGTTGAACTCCATGGGATGCCGGCGATAGTGACCGTATTGCCCGCGCCAACAGCAACCTGAACGGTCGTGGAGGCCCCACCGTCGATCGTGTACTCAACCGGGAACGTGGTACCGGCCGGCAGGGTGGCAACCGGCGACAGGGCTTTGGTGACCGTGATGGCTGTGAGGCTGTTCGTCGCGGTGACCCTTGTCTCGCTGCCAGCGGCAGCGGGAGTCACAACGATGCTGCCGGTGTCATCAGTTCCGGTGAATGGTGCGAACGCTACGGCGGCACCCGGCACTCCCGACTCGGTGAACGTTAGTACGTAGCCGTATGGCACTAGTTCTGTTGTGGTCACCGTCTGGCCGGCATTTAGCGCGTAACTCAGGGTGTCAACTATCGGGTTGGTAGCAGCGCCCGCGACCCACTTGCGATCATCGCCGCGGAAGTTGGTGGCTGAGGCGACGTTGAGCGTGAATGTCTGGCCGGTAGCCGCGGTTCCTACAACTGTCTTCGTCAGTCGGTAGGCGCTCATACCGAACCAGCCGGCGTCGATCGAGTGGTCGTTCTGACCCATTCCGCCGACCGTGACCGGCGCATACCCGTTTGCCACGTTGGGGTTGGAGTCGTTAAGGGGCGTCGACCCGGCCGACGTGGCGACGGTTCGCTGCAGCTGCCCCCAGGTCATCCCCGTGAAACCCGCTGGAGCGGTGCCAGGCCACTGTAGATTCACCGCGGTGGCAGCAGCAGCAGCAGGGAATACGACTACGTAGTTAGCGTTCTTTACGAAACCTGTCGTTCCCCCGCTCGGAGCATCTTCGCTGCGGAAGTAGTAGGTGCCAGGCTGCCCGTTCAGCGTCGCGGTGGTGGTGCTCCCGAGTTGGGTCACGGGGTTTCCGCTGCCATCTGCCGTCCACAGCTGCACGGGCGCGCCGTTGATCGCGGGCTCGTCGGGGTCTTGGATGCCGTTAAGGTCGGCGTCATACCAGACCCGGTTGCCGATCTCCACCGGTGCGTCGGCAAGGAGGAACGAAACGCCGCCGATGCCGCCGCCCTTGCCGAAGTCGGTGTCGCCGGCGGGAAGGTACTGATCGAAGCCGTCGATGCTGTGGCCATCGATGAGGCTAAGGAACCGGTTCCCGGCGGCGTTATAGGTGTTCGCCGCGTCGAACGAGGTTGACGCGATCTGGTTCGATCCCGCTAACGTCGTTACGGCACCTAGCGTCGTCTCGTCGTGCACGACACCCTGACCGGTGATTCCCCCTTTACCGTTCCAGCCAACGCCGTCTTCGAAGAACTCGCGTCCACCATGCTGAACGTTCTCGCGTGCGGTTTCGCCAGCGGCTACGCCGTCGGGTCCGTACCCGGGTGTGCGCGTGACGTTGTCCTGGCCGGGAGTCGTGACGGCGACCGTGCCGTTGGTTCCAGTTGCGTTCTCGAGCACAAGAGTGCCCGTTGAACTGCGCCCGGCATACAGTAGGTCGCCCACGGGAAGCCCGGTAATCAAAACTGCGGTGTTCCCGTTCGTGGTCATCCAAGTATTCGCCCCGGTCGGCCACAACCCATCAAACCCGGTTTGATAGCTGAAACGATCGAGGAAGCCAAGCGAAAGGTTTCCGCCATCATCGAAGGTGAGGCCCGACAATATCGGCTCTGCGTAGGCGCGGAACCAGCCGTTGTAGTCTGTCGTATCGGTGAACAAGGTGGCTGGGTTGTCTTCCCAGCTGTGCCACTGCGCGGCGGGCTGGCCCGTCGTCGGGTGGGTAGGGCTGTCGGCATCCCAGCCGATGCCGCGAGCGTAGTTCAGCGGTACGGTGAGCGCCGTCGTGAAAGTTCCACTGGCGATGGGCCGGGAGATCACCTTGGCGCCGGTAGCCATGGTGGTGTCGTTGGTAACGCCGACATACAGTGAGCCGTTATTGACCGCGATCGCCCAGGGGTGCTCGTTGGCCCCCAACGCCGGGTCGATTACCGTCGGTGCTGGTGTGGCCAACGTGGTGACGTCGTAGCGCCAGATCTTCTTGTCGTTGAGGTTCGTGACGTAAAGGTAGCCATTGTCGTAGGCAATCCCACCGATACCGACCTTTCCCGCCGCCGCGAGTGCGCCCGCGTCGAGAGACTGCACGCCGGCCGTGCCGGTGGAGCGGTCGATGAAGTCACGGCCTCCTTGAGCGGCCGTGGTACCCCCAGATACGGTACCGACGGTTCCGTAGTTGACTCCCGTGGCCGTGAGGTCGAACGAGGTAATAGCGTTGCGCGTGACAGTGCCGTTGGCCGCAACCGTGACGTCGAGGCGGTACAGGCCGTCGATACCCTTCGGGCCCCAGTCGGAGTGCCGCTTTGTCACAGCCGAGGCGTAAACGTAATACCGGTCGCCAGCCGCCGTGTGCCCGAGCGACTGCGTCGCGACACCCCACACCGCGCCAATCTCCCCGAAGGTGGCAAGGGATTTCGCAGCCGTGGGTGCTGCTGTGTTGACGGCCGCTGACGGAAGGATCGCCGTCAGGGCTGGCGCATTCGTGATGGCGGTCGTGTTGTTAGTAGACGCTGAGCCGTTGGTCTGGATCGCCGTGATGAGCGGCGTGCCCGTCGTGCCGCGGGAATAATCGGTGGTCTTATGTAGTGCGAAGTTGACGCCCGTTGCATTCACCGTGGTGAACTGCACGCTCGTGCCATTGCCTGCGCCGCTGAAAGAGTCGACGAACCCGGCCGGGAAACCAGAGATCTGGATGCGCAACGGTGTTCCGTTGGGGAGAACAGGTGTCACAGTGATGTCGTACGCGCCTGTTGCGGTGGTTACGGCAGTTCCCACGGCGGTGCCCGCACCGTTGTAGACGGTCGCGGTCACGCCCTTGAGGGGCGCATCGGTCAGGCCGTCGGCGCCAACCGTCGAGTCGTACACGCCGTTCTGGTTGAAGTCACGGAAGACCGTGCCGGTCACGTGGCCTGTTGCCGCCGCAGCCGGGTCGGCTTTGCTCAACGCGAAGGTTGACGACAACGCGACGACGATCGTTCCGAAAGCGAGTGCGCGCTTGAAACGCCCGCGCGCCACAAAGTGGCGGGCAGGAACATTTGCAGGCGCGAAGGCGCGCTTCATGAATCTCCACGAGTCGGGTTGGATATCTGTGCGATGGCGGGTAGCCGGCTGGTAAGCCGCACGAGACAATATTCAGGGTACAAAAAATCCGAGCAACGCGAGACCCCGAGTTAGAGTGTAGAACCTGGCGCCTACCCCCCTCTGGGTGACGTGCAGGCTAAATCGAGCTGGTCAGGTTGATCGATCGGGCATATCTGCCGTGGGCCGAACCGCCTAATACCTGGCCGGTGGTCTCAGGGCGCTGCGTTCCACGCGGCGACGAACGCGGTAGCGTCCACATCCCCGTACGACTTGTCGGCCGGCACGTCGATGAGGTCACCCGTTGTGAAGGAGAAGTTGACGCCACCCTGGACGTTGGTCAGGCGCACCGACTCTCCCGCAGGCAGCAGCCGCTTCAGCGCGGCCGCGAGTTCGGCCATCCGTGTCGCGTCGTACGCCCCGGCCACGATGTTGATGCGGTCGGCGTCGATCTCGATGCTGCTGATGTAGGCGCCAGAACTCAGTTCCGCCACTATCGGGATGTAGGTCGCGCGTCGGGTGCTCGGGCCGTAGATCTGGAACCCGGGCGCCACTGCATCTGCCGAGCGGTAGTTGACGGTGAGCACAGACTGCGGGTCGAGTTCCGTGAGCACCGCCTCAATCGCGACTATCGCGTCGATTGTTTTCACGGTGAGCGCAAGCGTTGCGTGCTTGGCTTTGCTTGCCGTCGCATTGATCGCCGTCACATCGGGCAGGCCGGCGAGTCGCGCAATAACGGTGTCGACGAGGGTGAAGTCGCCGTCGCCCTCGCGGGTGACGTTGCCCCCGGTGATGGTGAAGGCGATTCCGGCAGAGCCGGGCAACGATTTGGCCAGGGCGGCTGCAGCCGCGACATCGGTGTCGGCAGCCACGCGCACCGCGACGCTTCCCGGAGCGAGCGTGGCACCCGTCACCCTATATACGGCCGCGACTGCCTCGTACGCCGCGATCTCGGATTCGGGCATTTGCCTGTCGTCGGTTGAGGTGACCGCGAAAGTACTGTCGGCATCACTTACCCTCACGGCGGAAGTGAAGTGGAGCTTCACGAGCTGGGCGAGCGTCGCGATGAACTGCGCGGAATTCTCGACGACCAGGTCGTTCCCGGGCCTATTTCGGGTCTCGGAATCGATGGTGCCGCCAACAATCCCGTCGATGGCCCGCACCTGCCCGAGTAGGTCGATGATGGCGTGGTTCTGATCATCGACCGCCGAAACGGCAACCGTGAACCCGTCGAGTTCGGCATCCGTCGTCCACGACACATTGCTGGCATCGTCGCGCAGGTAGGCGGCCATGCGATTCATCACGGTCGTGAGCGTGCCCTCACCGGCACCCTTGTTGAGCACGACTGTTGCGTCCGCGCTGCCCTGAAACGGCAGATTGTTTGAGGCGTGCACCTGCACATCGGCGACACCCGGTTGACCGGTCATATACACGTAGAAGTCGTGGGCCGCGGCGGAGCCGGCATTGATCGGGCCGCATCCGCTCACCAGGAGACACACCACCGCGACGAGTGCGAAAACTGACAGGGCGCGGCGTCTCATTCCTTCCACCCTACCGGGATGCTCGCGCGGGCCGACGCAGCGAACAAACAAAACAGGGCCGGACCCGAAGGCCCGACCCTGTTCCTGATTTCGGTACGGCCGCGAGCGGCCTACTCGATCAGCGATCCAGTTACTTCAGGATCTTGGTAACCGTTCCTGCACCAACCGTGCGGCCACCCTCGCGGATGGCGAAACGCAGGCCGTCCTCCATGGCGATCGGCTGGATCAGCGAGACCGTCATGTCGGTGGTGTCGCCGGGCATGACCATCTCGGTGCCCTCGGGCAGCGTGA
>JBDUDZ010000120.1:0-6871 GCA_040002635.1 Rhodoglobus sp. | reverse complement strand
GCGCGGATCGCCCCCTCGACTCGGTCGCCCCAGATTTCGGCATACCGAAACTTTACGCCCGGGGTCGTTGGTCCCTACCCGCGGCGTCAACTCTCGGTGAGGCTGGCCTCATGAGCATCATC
Source organism: Rhodoglobus sp. (assembly GCA_040002635.1). Taxonomy (GTDB): domain Bacteria; phylum Actinomycetota; class Actinomycetes; order Actinomycetales; family Microbacteriaceae; genus Rhodoglobus. The sequence goes on along the minus strand of JBDUDZ010000120.1, from coordinate 6,749 downwards.
GAGAATTCCAAGCTGGCCATCATCGGCGCGGGGGCCGTGGGCACGTCTTTGGCATATGCCGCAATGATCAGGGAGTCGGCGCGCGAGATTGCGCTCTACGACATCCGGCCGGAGAAGGTGGATGCCGAAGTGCTCGACCTGTCGCACGGCTCGCAATTCACGGGCGCCACGAGCATCACCGGCGGGCACGACCTCGCCGTAATCGAGGGGGCGAAAGTCGTCGTGGTGACGGCGGGAGCCAAGCAACACCCCGGGCAATCCCGTCTCGACCTTGCCCAGGTGAATGTCGAGCTGCTGCGCGAACTCATGCCACGGCTGGTAGAGCGCGCGCCCGAGGCGGTGTACATCATCGTCTCGAACCCCTGCGACGTGCTGGCAGTTGCCGCTCACCGGATCAGCGGCCTGCCCAGATCGCGGGTGTTCGCCTCAGGGACGGTGCTCGACTCGTCGCGGCTGCGCTGGTTGCTCGGCGAACGGCTGGGCGTTTCGACCTCGAGCGTTCACGCGATGATCGTTGGCGAGCACGGTGATTCCGAGTTCGCGCTCTGGTCGCAGGCCCGAATCGGACCGGTTCCGATACTCGAGTGGCAGCCGCAGCATTGCGAGAGGCTCTCCCTCGCCGAGCTTGCCCTGATTGCCGACGACGTCAAGACCGCGGCCTACCGGGTAATTCTAGGCAAGGGCGCGACGAACTACGCGATAGGCCTTTCGGCGGCTCGAACTGTTGAAGCGGTCCTGCGCGATGAGGGCGTCGTATTGCCGGTGAGCAGCGTGCTGGAGAACTACCAGGGAATCGACGGAATCGCGCTGTCACTACCCAGTATCGTCAACGCCAGCGGTGTCTCCCAGGTCATCGACGTGCCGCTCTCGGACGAGGAACGACGCGCCCTCGATCGCTCAGCGAACGCACTTGCCGACTCGCTCGCAGCGCTCGGGATCTAACCGAGAAGTTCCCGGCGCACGATTGGCATGATCGCCCGGAAGGCCAACGCCCGATGGCTTATGGCGTTCTTCTCGTCGGGACGCAGCTCGGCCGAGCTGACCGACAACCCCTCCGGCTTGAAGATTGGATCGTAACCGAACCCGTTAGGCCCGACCGCCTCCTCGAGGATGGTGCCGGGCCAGATGCCGAGCTCGACGAACTGCTTGTCGGGCGAAGCCGTGCTGGGCAGCACGAGCGCGGCGGCGCAGGTGAAGTGCGCGGCGCGGTTGGGGTTCGACCCGAGGTTCGTGAGCAGGAGCGTGAGGTTGTCGGTGTCATCCCGGCTGCCGGCGTAGCGCGCCGAGTGAATGCCCGGCGCGCCGCCAAGAGCGTCCACAGAGATTCCCGAGTCGTCGGCAATCGCGGCCAGCCCCGTGTGCAGCGATGCCGCGCGCGCCTTGATCAGCGCATTCGCCTCGAAGGTGTCGCCATCCTCCACCGGCTCGGGACCGTCGTACCCGAGCAGCTCGATGCCATCGAGCAGCGGCCCGAGGATCTGCTTCAGCTCTACGACCTTGTGGGAGTTATGCGTGGCCAGCACTAGTTGAACAGTGCCGAGCGGGGCTGTCATGAGGCGAGCGACGCGACCTGGAGCTTTGTGAGATCGGCAGCTCCCCCGAGCGCGAGGTCGAGCAGCGAGTCAAGCTCTCGGCGATCAAATGGCGCACCCTCTGCCGTGCCCTGCACCTCCACGAACAGGCCACGGCCGGTCACGACCACGTTCATGTCGGTCTCGGCCCGAGAGTCTTCGGTGTACATCAGGTCGAGCATCGGTTCACCGTCAATGATGCCCACGCTCACCGCGGCCAGCGAGTCGTGCAGGGCCTTGGAATTCTTGCCGACGAAGTTCTTGGCGCGCCCCCACTCGATCGCGTCGGCGAGCGCGACGTACGCGCCCGTGATTGCGGCAGTGCGGGTGCCGCCGTCGGCCTGCAGCACGTCGCAGTCGATGACGATCGTGTTCTCGCCGAGGGCCTTGGTGTCGACTACAGCGCGCAGCGACCGGCCGATCAGACGCGAGATCTCGTGGGTGCGACCGCCGACCTTGCCTTTGACGGATTCGCGGTCCATCCGATCGTTCGTCGAACGCGGCAGCATGCCGTACTCGGCGGTGACCCAGCCTTTACCCTTGCCGGTGAGCCAGCGCGGAACGCCGTTGGTAAACGACGCCGTGCACAGCACCTTCGTGCGCCCGAACGAAATGAGCGCGCTGCCCTCTGCCTGGTCGCTCCACCCGCGTTCGATCGTCACGGGGCGCAACTCGTTGTTCTCGCGGCCGTCTGCACGGGTCATTGCTGGCTCCTGTTCACTGCTGTTTCCTGGGGATATGGATTGCTCCGGTGTCGAAGTTCTCGACTGTCACCACCTCGGGGCCGAGAAATCGCGACGCAAGCTTCTTGAATGCGTTCTTGTCTGGGCCGGTGGCTTCAAACGTGTAGGTCGGGCGCACTGAATCGTTCTCGAGATCGTGTTTCACGAGCGTGCGGAACACGTCGTAGGCGGTCTCTTCCGCGCTCGAGACCAGCGCGACCGACTCCCCCATGACGTACTGGATCGCGGCTGACATGAGCGGGTAGTGGGTGCAGCCGAGCACGAGGGTGTCAACGTCGGCGGCCTTCAGGGGCGCGAGGTACTGCCCGGCGACAGCGAAGAGCTCCGGCCCGCTGGTGATGCCCGCCTCAACGAATTCGACGAAGCGGGGGCAAGCCTGCGTAAACAATTCGAGGCCGGATGCCGCGGCGAACGCATCTTCGTAGGCCTTCGACTTGATCGTGCCCACGGTGCCGATGACTCCGACGCGGTTGTTGCGGGTGGAGCGTACAGCGGCGCGAACCGCGGGCTGGATGACCTCGACCACGGGGATGCCGTAGCCATCGGTGAAGCGCTCACGGGCATCCCGCAACATGGCTGCCGACGCCGTATTGCAGGCGATGACGAGCAGTTTCACACCCTCGGCGACAAGGTCATCCATGACAGCCAGCGCATACTCGCGCACTTCGGCGATGGGCTTGGGGCCGTAGGGAGAGTGCGCGGTGTCGCCGACGTAGAGGATCGATTCCCGGGGCAATTGGTCGATGATCGACCGCGCTACTGTGAGGCCGCCGACGCCGCTGTCGAAGACTCCGATCGGGGCGTTGTTCACCCGTAGAGCCTACCGGCGAGACAGACCTGCCGCCGGGTACCCTCAGAGCATGAGCACCGCGCTGCGCAGCACTGCCCTACTGACTGACCGCTATGAGTTGACGATGGTCGACGCCGCGTTCCAGTCCGGCACTGCGCATCGCGAGTGCGTATTTGAGGTGTTCGCCCGCCGCCTGCCGGAGGGGCGGCGCTACGGGGTCGTCGCCGGCACCGGGCGCCTACTCGAGGCCATCGCTGATTTCCGATTCGGGGATGCCGAACTCACCTACCTGCGCGACAACAATGTGGTCGGCGCCACCACCCTCGCCTGGCTGGCCGACTACCGCTTCGGGGGCAACGTGTGGGGCTACCAGGAGGGCGACATCTACTTCCCGGGCTCGCCGATCCTGGTCGTGGAGGGCAGCTTTGCCGAAGCCGTCATGCTCGAGACCCTCGCGCTGAGTGTGCTCAACTACGACTGCGCCGTGGCAAGCGCGGCAGCCCGGATGGTCTCGGCAGCCGATGGTCGTCCGCTCGCGGAGATGGGCTCGCGACGGGCTTCGGAATACTCGGCGGTCGCCGCCGCGCGGGCGGCATACATCGTCGGCTTCGGCGCGACGAGCAACCTCGAGGCCGGTCACCGCTGGGGCGTTCCGACGATGGGCACCGCCGCGCACTCGTTCACCCTCCTGCACGACAGCGAGGAGGCGGCGTTTCAGGCCCAGGTAGATGCTCTCGGGCCCGGGACAACGCTGCTTGTCGACACCTACGACATCCACCACGGTGTGGAGCTGGCCGTCAAGGTCGCCGGCCCCGCGCTCGGCGCGGTGCGCATCGACTCTGGTGACCTGCCCGCCCAAGTGGCCGCCGTGCGTGAGCAGCTCGATTCGCTTGGCGCCACGACAACGCGCATCACCGTGACCAACGACCTCGACGAGTACACGATCGCGGCCTTGCGCGCGGCCCCCGTCGATTCGTATGGGGTCGGAACCTCGGTCGTGACCGGATCCGGGCATCCCGCCGCCGGAATGGTCTACAAACTTGTCGCTCACCAGGATGACGCGGGCAACTGGCTCGACGTAGCCAAGAAGTCTGAGGCTAAAGCCACCATCGGCGGGCGCAAGTATCCCGTGCGCAGCGTGCGCAGCTCTGGCATCGCCAGCGCGGAGACAATCTATGTTGACGACCCCTCAGCGGCCACGGCTGGCGAGCGCGCGCTGCTTGTTCCACTAATTACCACCGGCACTGCGGACGAAAGCTACCTCGGCCCCGCTGGCGTCGCTCTCGCGCGGGAGCATCACGGCCAGGCAATCGCCGAGCTTCCGGATGACGCGTTCCGTCTCGGCCGCGGCGAGCCCGCGATCCCCACGGTCTACGTGTAAGGGGCCCACGCCGCCGGTTCCGGCGCGTCACACAGCGACGTGACGGCCGTGCCGGTGGGCACTACTTCAGTTTCTCGTAGATCTCTTTGCAGCTCGGGCAGATCGGAAACTTCTCCGGGTCGCGACCCGGAACCCAGAGCTTGCCGCAGAGCGCGCGGATCGGCTTGCCTGTCATCGCTGATTCCATGATCGCGTTTTTCGGCGCGTAGTGGGAGAAGCGCTCGTGGTCGCCCTCGTCGATGTTTGTTCGATTCAGAAGCTCTTCGAGCTCGCGATCGAGGGTGTCGGTGCCACCGCCCTGCAGCGGCGCGGAGTCCTGGTCGGCCATGACCACGATTCTACTTCGGCGCTGCCGAACATCGGCGGGCCGCGATCGTGGCTCAGTTCTGCAGGGTGAAGGCGAGCAACTCGGGTGCCCGACGATTGATGAGGTGCCCGCCAATGCGAACACCTAGGAGCAGAACGATCAGGCCGATCGCGAGGCCGACGACCAGCGCGACCCAGAACCATACCGGGGAGGATCCCCCCAGAAGGAACGCGATCAACACCACGGGGGCGGCCGACAGCGCGGTCCCGAAGAATGACACCGACTGCACGACCGAACCCGCGGTGCCTGCCGCCTGGGGTTGCGCGAACGGGCTGTCGCCTGGCCGTACTGCCGGATACGGGAACCCCGCAGAGATCACGCTCGAGATGCCAAGACCCACGAACAACACGCATGCGCCGAGCCCGATGAGCGCCGGCAGCGTCGCCCATTCCCTGGAAAGAGCCACGGTTACCACACTGCCCACAAGCACCAGCGGCACACCAATGAACAGTGGCGGAGCGAGTCGACCCCAGCGATCGGCCCGACCCGAGGTGTTCGCCGAGACATGGATCCAGAATGCTGTGCTGTCGTATGCGAGGTCGTTGTGGGGCGACCAGCCGAGGAATAGGCACATCACCGGAACCGGAACCCACGCAATAAATGCCCACGGTATTCCCGCGATCACCAGCGTGCCCACTATGACCAGCGGAACGATCGGGATAGCCGTGAGAGCGATGCGATACCTGGCGTCGCGCGACCAATAGGTGAGGCTTCGGGCGGCAACCACTCCTGTGGGTGTGTCGGGCATCCGCTCGAACCAGCCGAGCCCGGAATAGTGCTTTGCCGCGGCCTCACGTGGCTGGGTGACGAGCATGGTGGCCACCACGATGCGCCAGGCAACCCAGAGCACGACAAGGAACGCTACGGAAATCAGCAGGTGGGGCAACGCTGCCGCAGCGTTGTCGCCTGCGACGTCGCCGGGGAGGCTCCACACCGCACCGAACGGAGTCCACGCGGCGATGGCCGCGATACGTCGCACGATGGGAAGGCCGCTCGCCTGCCAATCAATCATGGCGAGCACAGTAATAAACGGGGCACCCACCGCGAGCACGAGCAGCAAGAGGATGCCGGTCAAATCACGCGCGCGCCGTGACGTGAGGAACAGTGACGCGATCCCCGACGACACCCGGGCCGCGAGCACGCAGGTGGGCACGATCAGCACGGCGGCAACTACAGCCAGGAGTACCGGCAGGGTTCCGCGACTCCACGTGACGATCTGCGCAACAGCGAAAAGTGTCACGACGAGAGTGGGCACGCTCACCGCGGCCGCGACCGCGAGCCCGAAAGCCAGGCGTGCCGTCGGGATGCCGAACAGCGAGAAACGCCGCGGGTCGATCGTGTCATCCACCCCGAACATCAGCGGCAGCAGCAGAAACGCCAGAACAACGAGTGCTCCGAAGACGACGACTATTGCGCGGGCGATATCTGGCGTTTCTTGCCGCAGCGCGATGAGCCCGCTTGCGATTACGCCCGCCAGCCCTAGCCCGTAAACCAGCGTGATGATCATTGCGACAAGTCGCCACGGGCTGCGCCTGAAGTTGTTGCCCAGCAGTGTGATTTTCAGTCGGAGAAGCTGTGCAACCACTCGAGCCCCTCCACCGTCTTGCGGCCGCCGGCCAACTCGACGAAACGCTCCTCCAGGGTGCGGCCGTCGCGTACGGCGGCCATAGTTCCGTTGGCGAGCAGTTCGCCTCCGACGATCACCGCGACATGGTCGCAAATGCGTTGCACCAGATCCATGCTGTGGCTCGAGAGCACAACGGTGCCACCGGCTTCGGCATAGCCGTGCAGGATCTCGGTGATGGTCGCCGCCGACACCGGGTCAACCGACTCGAACGGCTCATCGAGCACGAGCAGTCGCGGGGAGTGGATCATTGCGCACGCCAGCGCTATCTTC
>JBDUDZ010000119.1:0-6891 GCA_040002635.1 Rhodoglobus sp. | reverse complement strand
TGGCTCACGCTGTTAGGCCGGCACGCGCGCGCTTGGCTCACGCTGTTAGACCGGCACGGACGTGCTTGGCTCACGCTGTTAGACCGGCACGGACGTGCCGTTCGGCAGGTTCATAGACTCGGAGTTCCGCCGCGAGTCAGCCCTTCCCGGCTTGAGGCGCCGCCTAGTCTCGGGTTGTTATGCAGCCGAGAGTCACCGCCGTGCTTGTGGCCCGCAATGGGTCGCAGTACCTTCAACGAACGCTCGCCGCCCTCGCGGCACAGATCCGGCGACCCGACTCCGTTATCTACGTCGATGCAGATTCTTCAGACAATTCAGGTGAACTACTCGCGCGGGCGGCTCCCACGGGGGTGGTCAACACTCCGGGGCGCACGTCCTTCGGCGGCGCGATCAACCACGCCCTGCGCGTTTCCGGTGCCGCGTCGAGCGACAACGAGTGGCTCTGGTTGCTTGGCCATGACAACGCACCCGATCCGCTAGCACTCTCCGCGCTGCTCGGTGCCGTGGAGGTCGCGCCGTCCGTGGCTGTCGCCGGCCCCAAGCTCATGCGCTGGGATGAGCCCGACGTCATCGCCAGCTTCGGTGAGACAGTCACCCCTTTCGGGCGCTCCGTGTCATTCGTGACTGACGAACTTGATCAAGCCCAGTACGACTTCCACAGCGATCTGCTCGCCGTCGCGGCGGGCGGGATGCTCGTGCGCCGGCAGGTCTGGGCCGAACTCGGTGGCTTCGACCCTGCACTACCCAGCGCCGATGCCGCGCTCGACCTGTCTTTGCGTGCGCGCCTGGCTGGCCACCGAGTGGTTGGCGTTCCGTCGGCACGTGTGGCAAGTACGGGACCGGCCGAACTGTTCGGGCGCCGCTCCCTGTCTGCGGCCGCACAGAACCGGCTCGGCCGCGCAGCGCAGTTGCACCGCCGCTTCGTCTACGCGCCGGCGATTGCCGTGCCCCTGCACTGGCTCAGCGTGGTTCCACTGGCCATCCTGCGCTCGCTCATCCATATCGTCGCCAAACGGCCCGGCTTTGTTGGCGGCGAACTCGCCGCGGGTTTCGCTGGTGCCTTCGACGCTGGGGTTCCTGCGGCCCGCCGCACGTTACGTCGGGGGCGCAGGCTGGGCTGGGCGGCGATCGCTCCACTGCGGATGCCGTGGTCGCAGGTCCGCGAGCTGCGCAATCAGCAGCGCGCGTCCGATTCGATCCCTGCCGTGCGCACAGGGCCGGGATTCTTCGCCGGGGGCGGAGCCTGGGTGGTCGTCCTCGCGGCGCTCGCGGGCGTTGTCGCTTTCGGGCACTTTGCCAGCGCCCCGGCTCTGGCAGGTGGCGGACTCACGCCACTCAGTGCCAGCGTCGGCGAACTGTGGTCGCACGTCGGCGTCGCATGGCGCGACATCGGCTCCGGGTTCGTGGGCGCAGCAGACCCGTTCAGCTACCTGCTTGCCGTGCTCGGCTCGATCACGTTCTGGTCACCGTCGTCGACCGTCGTCGCGATCTACCTCATCGCGCTGCCGCTCTCCGCGCTCTCAGCCTGGTGGTGTGCGGCACGGCTCTCCACCCGTGCGTGGGGACCGGCGATTGCCGCTCTCGCCTGGGCGGCGGCCGCGCCACTGCTCGCATCGCTTAACGGTGGACACCTCGGGGCAGTGCTCGCCCACATCCTTTTGCCCCTGCTCGTTCTCGCGGTAGTTAACGCAGCTCGGAGTTGGTCGGCAACCGCGGCGGCGGGCCTGCTGTTCGCGGCTGTCGCCGCATCCTCGCCCGTTCTCGTGCCGGCACTGCTCATTGCGTGGTTTGCCTGGCTGTGTGCCAGACCAACGAGTGTGCTGCGGATTATCGGCATCCCGATTCCGGCTGCAGCGCTGTTCGCGCCGCTCGTGTTTGAACAGTTTTCTCGGGGCACGCCGTTCGCGCTGTTCGCTGACCCGGGTGTTCCCGTCGCCGGCGCGGCGGCTTCGGGCTGGCAGCTGGCGGTTGGATCCCCCGACGCGGGATCAGCCGGCTGGGCAAATTTTCTTAGCGGGATCGGGTTGCCGCCCGCGCTCGCCCCGGTGGTTCTCGCAGCGCTTCTGGCCCCGCTGGCTTTCCTGGCGCTACTTGCACTCTTCCTGCCGGGAACGCGGCGTTCGATACCCGCCTTGCTTATCGCGCTGCTTGGCTTTGCCACAGCAGTGCTGGGAAGCCATCTTGAGGTCACGATCATTGGCTCTGTTACCACGCCGATTTGGGCAGGTTCCGCGCTGAGTCTCTACTGGCTCGGACTGGTGGGTGCGCTCGCGAGTGCGCTCGAAGCGATTCCCCGTCGCGCCGGACTGCCCGCGCTGGTCGCGGGGCTCACGTTGGCTATCGTCGCGGTTCCGCTGTTGGCGGCGGCGGCGAGCGGCGCGATTCCCGTCCGAGAGAGCAATGGACGACTGCTGCCAGCATTCGTCACGGCCGAAGCCGTAACCAACCCATCACTGGGCACGCTCGAACTCTCCCCCGAACCCGCCGGGGGTGTGGGCGTCACAGTGCATCGCGGGCAGGGCACGACACTTGACGAGCAGTCGACGCTCAACGCCACGAACGAAGCCACGAGTGCGGCGGATGCCCGACTCGCCACTCTCGCGGGCAATATTTCGTCGCGCAGTGGCTTCGATGTCGCGGGGGAGCTGGACGCCCTGCAGCTGGCTTTCGTGCTCGTCCCGCACACGACAGACAACGCGGTGGCCGCCGCCCGCCAACGCATTACTGAAGCGCTGGACGGCAACCGGATACTCTCGCCCATCGGCGACACAGTCAACGGATACCTCTGGCACTATGACGGAATTGGCCAAGGTAAGGCGCCGACGGGGCCGGGGCCCGCAGCTACCCCGACCGGCATTGTCATCCTGGTCGGCCAGGGAATCGTCTTCGGGCTCACGCTCCTGCTCGCTATTCCGACCACCCGGCGGCGGCGCGTGCGGCTGGCACGGGTGCAGCGCGGCACGGCAGAACTCATCGAGCCAGGTGAGTCTTCGTGAGCGATCTCGGCCCCCAGGAGCCCACCGGCGACGCCATCGATCGGGATTCCATTTTCCCGGAGCAGGACGATGATTTCGTGGCTCCCCGCGAACCGGTGACGGCACGAGGGGTAGCAATAGTCAGCGCTCGAGTGTTCACCGGTCTCGTCGGTATCGGCATCGCGGCAGTCGTCGTGGTGGCTTCAGCTCTATTGCCATTGCCGTCGATCACCGCCAAGCCGCCGAGCACGATTGTCACGCCGGTGCCGACAGCCCAGCAGCTTGTCTGCCCGGGATCGGTGTTGCGGCTTGCAGATGAGACCGGGCAGGGTGCTACTACCTCGTCGGCGATCGGCAGGCCGACAACGAACTACTCCTCCAGCACGAAGTCGATCGAAGCGATTCCACTCGAGCAATCCGACGCCTCCTCTGGCGGCACCTCGTCGGCACCGATAGTCGTGAGTACCCCGCCCGATACGACACATCCCACTCAGCAAATCCTCCTCAGCGGAGCCCAGTCGCAGTCAGTCAATGAGGATGAGTTCATCGGCCTGGCCGCCGCCGATTGCGGGGTGGCAAACAGCGATACCTGGCTGGCGGGCGGCTCGACGTCGGTGGGTCGCACGACCCTGCTGACTCTCAGCAACCCCACTGAGGTGCCGGCGACGGTCAACCTCGAGCTCTACGGCGAGAGCGGTGCGATCACTGCACCTGGCACCAGCGGAATCATCGTGCCCGCCTCGGGCCAGCGGGTGCTTTCGCTCGCCGGTTTTGCCCCGGATGTGGTCTCGCCGGTCGTCCACGTCACGAGCACCGGCGGCCAGGTCGTAGCCAACCTGCAGGAAGCGATAGTACGTGGCCTCCAACCCGGTGGTGTCGACATCGTCGAGTCGACGACCGGGCCATCCCTGGTTACGGTGATTCCGGGGATGCTCGTGGCGAACTCCACGGCGGTGCAGGCTCTGCTGTCTGGCGGCACCGATTTCAACGACCTGCGGCCCACGCTGCGACTGTTTGCGCCGGGAACCGGATCCGTCACAACGACGATCAGCGTGATCCCCGAGGATGGCGCGGCAAGCGGCAGGTCGTTCACTTACGACATCGAAGCGGGCAGGGTGGTCGACGTGCCCTTCAGCGACCTCGCGGACGGCAACTACACGGTGACCGTCAGCTCTCCCGTACCCATAATCGCCGCGGTCCGCGTCTCGACTGCAGTAGCTGACGGCCCGACAGATTTCGCCTGGTTGTCGGCAGCCTCGGCGCTGCATGACCACGCTCAACTGACAGTGGCATCAGGCCCCACACCAACCCTGCACCTGGCAAACACCTCGAAGTCGGCCGCAGCGATCTCGCTCATCGCAGCGGATGGCACGACGAGGGCGATTGGCGTTCCGGCGGCATCTGCCGCAGTGGTGGCAGTTGAGCCGGGAGAGACTTACGAGGTGACAGGGTTCGACACCATCTTCGCGGCAGTCACCCTAATTGACGGCGGAACCCTCGCGCGTTACAGCATCCATCCACCCGGCGCCGGTTCAACGCCGGTCACCGTCTTCCGCTAAGGACGCCGCCCCGCCAGTGTCGCGCCGCAGGGGCGGCGGCGCGCGAAAACTCAGAGGTGCCTGAAGCGATCAGGAGCGAGGTCCCACGGATCTTTACCGAGCAGTTCGGCGACCGCGCGGAACACGCAGCTCTCGACCATCATCCGCTTGTGCAACTCGTCGTAGCGGTGAAGGCGCGAGAGGCGCTCGATCGGCAGACGGTAGAGGATGACGCGGCGCTCCTTCGCGAGCACTCGCCAGCGGTCGACCGCCGGGTTTTCGCCCAGCTCGGCGGGCATGCCGGCGACCTCGAAGATCACGTCAGCCAGCTCATCCGGCCACAGGTCTTTGAGGTATTCGGCGGTGGATGCCACTGTCATGTCGAACATGTCGGCGCGGCTGCGCAGCAGGGGAAGGTGCGGTCCGGTGACTGCCGCGCGGATGCCGCGGCCATGCCGGTCTCGCCAGCCCAGCCGCGCGGAGATCGGTGCCACTCTCCTCGCCGGTTTCGCCACCCTCCGATTCTACCGGCGCGGCTCCGGGCCCGGATGCGGCGCGGTCGTAGAATCGGCACACGATGACTGGTCGTCCGTGCAGCAAGGTCGCCTGTAACCAGGATGCCGTCGCCACGCTCACCTACGTCTACGCCGATTCGATGGCAGTGCTGGGCCCGCTCAGCCAGTCGGCCGAGCCGCACAGCTACGACTTGTGCGATCGGCACGCCGAGCGGCTCTCCGCCCCGCAGGGCTGGCAGGTTGTGCGTCACGTTGTGATGGGGCGCTAGTTTTGAGGCATGAGTTTTCGTACCCCGACTAGCAACATTCGAGCCGTGGTGTTCGACCTCGACGACACCCTGGCTCCGTCGAAATCGACGATGGACCCCGCCATGAGCGCAGCCCTCGCGCGCCTCCTGGAACGCGTTGACGTGTGCATAATTTCTGGCGGTCGGTTCGAGCAGTTCGAAGCCCAGGCACTGGCCAGCTTCCAGGCGAGCGACGCGGAAAAGGCTCGACTGCACCTGATGCCAACCTGCGGAACGCGCTACTACCTCTGGCAGCATGGCTCCTGGACACTGCAATATGCCGAGGATCTGTCCGACGACGAGAAGGCCCGCGCTATAACTGCGCTTGAGGCGGGCGCCCGCGAACTCGGCCTCTGGGCTCCCGGTCAGTGGGGCGACATCATCGAAGACCGGGGCAGCCAGATCACGTATTCTGCGCTCGGGCAGCGCGCCCCCGTCGACGCGAAGATGGCCTGGGACGCCGATGGCTCAAAGAAGCGAGCCCTTGGCGCCTGGGTTGCCGAGCGCCTGCCCGACCTCGAAGTACGCGGGGGCGGGTCGACGTCAATCGATATCACCCGCAAGGGCATCGACAAGGCGTACGGCGTTCTCAAACTGCTGGCCCGGCTTGACGCTGCAGCAGAAGAGCTGCTGTTCATCGGCGACCGCCTCGATCCGGCGGGCAACGACTATCCGGTCTACGCGATGGGCGTCCCGTCAATTGCTGTTCGTGACTGGCGTGAGACGCTCAGCGTCGTAGACAGTTTGGTCGACTGGATGGACGGTCCGGATGCGGCAATGCCGCTTCCGACGCTGAAACCGCTGACCGCGCCCGCCGTGTGACGGGGTCTGGCACAATAGGTGCATGACTTCCGCAACTACGACCGCACTCTCATTCAAGGTCGCCGACCTCTCTCTCGCCACGGCGGGCCGCCACCAGATCCGCCTCGCAGAGCACGAGATGCCCGGCCTCATGTCGTTGCGCAAAGAGTTCGGCGACTCGAAGCCGCTTTCCGGCGCTCGGATCATGGGCTCGCTCCACATGACGGTGCAGACTGCGGTGCTCATCGAGACTTTGGTTGCTCTCGGCGCTCAGGTGCGCTGGGTTAGCTGCAACATCTTCTCCACTCAAGATGACGCGGCCGCCGCGATCGCGGTCGGCCCGAACGGAACAGTTGATGCTCCCGCCGGCGTTCCCGTCTTCGCCTGGAAGGGCGAGACGTTGGAAGAGTACTGGTGGTGCACTGAGCAGGCCTTCGACTGGTCGGCCGAAGGCTTCGACGGCCCCAACATGATCCTTGACGACGGTGGCGACGCTACCTTGCTCGTGCACAAGGGCCGCGAATATGAACTTGCCGGTGCCGTTCCCGACTCGAAGGCGACCGACAGCCAGGAGTGGGGCGTAATCCTCGATACGCTCCGCCGTTCGCTCGTCTCAAGCCCCGACCGCTGGACCCGCATCGCCGCCGAGATCAAGGGCGTCACCGAAGAGACCACGACCGGCGTACACCGCCTCTACGAACTCTCGAAGGCCGGCGAGCTGCTGTTCCCGGCGATCAACGTCAACGACTCGGTGACGAAGTCGAAGTTCGACAAC
>JBDUDZ010000118.1:0-7080 GCA_040002635.1 Rhodoglobus sp. | reverse complement strand
CGAATCCGCTTACCGAGGCGATGACCAGGCCCGGCTTCTCGGCCCGCAGCGATGCCGGGTCGAGACCCATCTCGGCCATCACGCCCGGCCGGAAGTTCTCGATTACCACGTCGGCGGCGAGCGCGAGTGAGCGAATCAGGGCGATGCCCTCTGGGGATCGGAAGTCGACGGCGATCGACGACTTCCCCCGGTTCACCGAGTCGTAGTAGAGGCTGTGCTCGCCCTCGAACGGCGGCCAGCCGCGCGTCGAGTCACCGCCCTTCGAACTCTCGACCTTCGTGACCGTGGCGCCGAGGTCGGCGAGCAGCGCGGTCGCGTAGGGGCCCGCGAGCGCGCGAGTGAGATCGAGCACGACGATCCCGTCGAGCGGACCGGCCATCGCTAGCCCCGCAGCCGCACGTTGATCTGCTTGGTCTGGGTGAATCCGGCGATCATTCCCTCAAGCGAGACCTCGCGGCCGATGCCGCTCTGCTTGTAGCCGCCGTAAGCCTGGCCGACCACCTGGCCGCCACCCTGGTTGACCTGCACCCAGCCCGCCTCGAGTCGGTGCGCGGTGTTGAGCGCGTCGTCAAGGTTGTGGCTCCAAACGAAAGCGGCGAGACCGTAGTGGGAGTCGTTCGCCATCGCCACGACCTCATCGACACTCTTCCACGGGATCGCGACGAGCACCGGCCCGAAAATCTCCTCGCGCGCGAGTCGGAAGTCGTTGCTGGCCCCCGAGAAGATTGTGGGCAGGTGGTAGAAACCCTCCGTCAGTTCGCCGTCGGCCGGAGCAGAGCCGCCGAGCGCGACAGACATCTGCCCGCTGGTGCGACCCTCGATGAGGTATTCGTCGATTGCGGCGTGCTGCTTGGCGTTGATGATGGCGCCCATGTCGGTGTCTTCCGCGAGCGGGTCGCCCACCTTGAGGCCGCCGAGGCGCACCACAAGACGTTCCAGCACCTCGTCGTAGATGTCCTCGTGCAGGAAGAGGCGTGAGCCGGCCGTGCAGCTCTGGCCCTGGCGGGTGAAGCGCGAGGAGAAGAGCAGGCCGTCGAGGAGGTCGTCGTCAACGGCATCCGGGAACACGATTGATGGGTTCTTGCCGCCCAGCTCGAGCGACATGTGGGCGAGACGTTCTGCTGCCTGCCTGGCAACCCCACGACCGACCTCGGTCGAGCCGGTGAACGACACCTTGTCGACTCCGGGATGCTCGGCGAGCGCCGATCCGACCAGCGCGCCGCGCCCCGTGATCGCGTTGACCACGCCGGCGGGAAGGTGGCGGTTGCAGATCTCGGCAAGCAGCAGGATCGTCAGCGGCGCGTCATCCGCCGCCTTCATGATTACCGTGTTGCCCGCAGCGAGCGCAGCCGGAATCTTGAAACCGGCGATCATGAGCGGCGAGTTCCAGGGCAGGATACACGCCACAACGCCCAGCGGCTCGAGGCGGGTGTACTGCAGCTGGTTGTCGCCAGCGGGAAGCGTGGTGCCCTTGACCTCGCCGGCGACACCGGAGAAGTAACGGAACAGGGAGACCAGCACGCCGACCTCGGGGCGAGCCTGGGTGCGCAGCGCGTTGCCCGTGTCGAGGGCGGTCAGCCGGGCGAAATCCTCGGCGCGGGCTTCGATCTCGTCGGCAATAAGGGCGAGGGGCCGGGCACGCTCGGTGAAGTGCCGCGCCTTCCAGGCCGGGAACGCTCCCGCCGCGGCAGCGACAGCGCGATTGACATCCTCCACACCGGCGGCCGGCACGCGGGTGATTACTGCTCCGCGGTGAGCTGGGTTCGTGACATCCCGCCACTCGCCCGTGAGCGACGCCACCCGTTCGCCGCCGATCCACATGAGCTGGTCGGGGCCCGACATCGCCTTGTGAGTATCGATTGCGTCATGAAGTGGGGCGAGAACTGACATGAAGACGATGCTAATCGCTACTCGAAATAGCTCTCCACGTCGGCCCGTGACACCTCGGCCAGACTGGCCGGCGACCAGCGCGGGTTCCTGTCCTTATCGATCACCTGCGCTCGGATGCCCTCCACCAGGTCATGCCCGGCGAGAAACCGCAGCCCGAGCCGCAGGTCTTGGTCGAGAACCTCCTCGAGCGTGAGCCCTCGCGCGCGGCGCAGGGCCGCGAGGGTGACCGCAACGCTTGTCGGCGAGCGGCTGAGGATAGTGGCTGCCGCCTCCCGGGCCGCCGCCACCGGCGAGGCGGTGAGATGCTCCACTATCGCGATCGGGTCGTCGCCGGCATACGCAGCGTCGATCCACTCGCGGTCGACGGCGAGAGCCGAGGGCGGGGGCTGCTGCGCGAACCGGGGCAGCGCGGCATCCGGCAGTTCGCTCTCGAGTGCGGCGACCAAGTCCGGAAGCCGTTCGCTCGGCACGAAGTGGTCGGCGAGGCCGAGCGCGATGGCGTCTGAGCCCGACATGGTGTTGCCGGTGAGGGCGGCATGCGTGCCGAGTTCACCCGGCGCGCGGGCCAGGAGGAAGTCGACGCCGACGTCGGGGGTGTAGCCGATGACGACTTCGGGCATCCCAAGCCTGGTTCGCTCGGTTACTACCCGCACCGAGCCGTGGGCCGAAATGCCAACGCCGCCACCCAGCACCACCCCGTCCATGAGCGCAACGTAGGGCTTGGGGTATTCGGCAATCACCAGGTTCATCGCGTACTCGGCGCGCCAGAACTCGGCGGCACCGACACCGTCGAGCAGCGCCGACCGATACATGCCAACGACATCGCCGCCCGCGCACAGGCCACGGTCGCCAGCACCAGAGACCACCACTGTCGCGATCTCGGCGTCGAGCCGCCACGCGTCAAGGGTTGCCGTCACCCCGGCGACCATCTCGTCGTTCAGGGCGTTCATGGCGGTCGGCCTGTTGAGCAGGATGTGGCCCAGTGCGCCCGAGCGGGAGGTGACGAGGTCGGCCATGACCTCACGATAGACCTCGACGATTCCGCCCAACCGGCCCGCGACGTAGGGTGGAGATGTGAAGATCGCAGTGCTCGTCAAGGAAGTGCCAGACACCTGGGGTGATCGCCGCATCGACCCGGCTACTAAGCGGGTAGACCGCAGTGGCGAAGTGGTGATCGACGAGGTCAACGAGAAGGCCGTGGAGGCCGCACTCCTGGTGAAGGAGGCGAACCCCGGCAGCGAGGTCGTCGTGCTGACCATGGGGCCAAGCGGCGCGCTGGACGCGGTGCGCAAAGCCCTCGCGATGGGCGCAGACAGCGGCATCCATGTGCTGGATGACGCGCTCGCCGGCTCTGACGCCGTGCAGACCTCGGCCGCCATCGCCGCAGCTCTCGCGCCGCGCGGTTTCGACCTCGTGGTCGCGGGCAATGAGTCGACGGACGGTCGCACCGCCGCCATCCCCGCGATGCTCGCCGAGCGGTTGGGGTTCGCCCAACTGACATTCCTGCGCACCCTCGAGGTCAGCGGCGACAAGGCCAGCGGCGAGCGCGCCACGCCAGGCGGGCACCTCGAAGTGTCGGCGAGCTTGCCCGCCGTGGTTTCGGTCACCGAGCAGATCGCCGAAGCGCGCTACCCGAACTTCAAGGGAATCATGGCGGCAAAGAAGAAGCCGGTCGAGACTGTCAGGGCCTCAGACCTGGGGCTGTCCGCTGCCGAGATCGGTGGCGCAAACTCCTGGTCGGTGGTCGAAACAGTCGCGGCCCGGCCCGCTCGCTCGGGCGGCACAATCATTAAAGATGACGGCACCGCGGGAATGCAGCTCGCCGCCTTCCTTGCCGCCGAGAAACTGATCTAGGGAATCCCGATGGCACAGGTACTTGTTCTTGCTTCGGCTGAGTCAGCCGAGCTGCTCGCAGCGGCCGCCCTCCTTGGCACCCCCGCAGCTGTCGTCGTGGGCGCGGCCGACGCGGCAGCGCTCGGAAAACTTGGCGCCGCAACTGTCTACGTCGCGACAATCCCAGGTTCTGAGTCGATGCTTGTCACCCCGCAGGTTGCAGCCCTGGAGGCTGCCGTCGCTGCCGCAGGGGATGTCGCGGCAATCCTTCTCGACAACTCGATCGATTCACGTGAGATCGCCGCCCGGCTCGCGATCCGCATCGGCGGCGCCTACCAGTCGGATGCCGTGAGCGTCGTTCGGGGCCCCGACGGCATCACCGTCACCCAGCAGGCTTTCGGCGGTGATTACACGGTCACCGCCGTCGCGGCAAAGGGCATCCCCGTCGTATCGCTGAGGCCACACTCCGTCGAGGGCAGTGCTCCGGCCGCGGCCGGGGCGGTCGTCGAGCTCGTTGTGGCGGACGGCTCGGTGCCGGTGACGACGGTTTCGGCGCGACACGAGCAGGCTGCGGCATCCGACCGCCCGGCACTGCAGGCAGCCGATGTTGTGGTTTCCGGCGGGCGGGGTCTCGGCTCGAAGGAGAAGTTCGTTCTCGTCGAGCAACTTGCCGATGCGCTCGGGGCGGCAGTTGGGGCATCCCGCGCAGCGGTGGATGCGGGCTACGTCGACCACAGCTACCAGGTAGGGCAAACCGGAGTGACTGTCTCCCCCAACCTCTATGTCGCTGTGGGCATCTCGGGCGCCATCCAGCACAAGGCGGGAATGCAGGGCTCCAAGACGATAGTGGCAATCAACAAGGACGCCGATTCCCCAATCTTCGAGATCGCCGACTTTGGCGTGGTGGGAGACCTGTTCACCGTGGTGCCGCAACTCATCGACGCAGTTCGGGCTCACAAGGGCTGACACGCGATCGCGTCGGCCTGGGCGCGCCCGAGCCGATAACATCGAATCTCCGACGGAGAGGCTCGCATGCAGGACACGACTCGCTGGGCGACATTTCGAACCGGCAGGTGGTTCACGCTCGTCTGGCTCGTGCCGGTGATCCTGGTGCTCATGGTCATCGTCGTTCTCGCGGCGAAGGCCATCAGTTCGGCGGAGTTTGGACGCGATTTCCTGGCCAGCTACCCCGGCCAGTCTGCGCTGCCTGAGGGGGCACCGGTCGGCTTCCCGGCCTGGGTGCAGTGGCAGCACTTCCTCAACTCATTCTTTATCCTGTTCATCATCAGGACGGGATGGCAGGTTCGAACTACCAAGCGGCCGCCCGCGTATTGGACCCGCAACAACTCGGGGCTTATCAAGACGAAGAATCCGCCGGTGCGTATCGGCCTGCACCTCTGGCTCCACCTCTCTGTGCTCGTCTTCGTGACCGGCCAGTGGGTTCGGATCGTGCCGACCAGCTGGGATATCGTGCCCAACGCGGTCTCGGCCGGCCTGCAGTACGCCTCGCTGAATTGGCCGACCGAAGACGGCTGGGTCAACTACAACGCACTGCAAACCCTGTCGTACTTTGTGATCGTATTCATCGCGGCGCCCCTTGCCCTGCTTACCGGCATCAGGATGGCTCCCGGCCTCGCCGGCGCCTTCCGCAGCCTCGAGAAGATCTACCCGATCAAGGTCGCGCGAGCCATCCACTTCCCGGTGATGATCTTCTTCGTCGCGTTCATCGTCGTGCACGTGACACTTGTGCTGGCCACCGGCGCCCTGCGCAACCTCAACCACATGTACGCCGGCCGGGACGACATCTCCTGGTGGGGCTTCGGCATCTTCGCGGCATCCGTGTTGCTCATGGTTGTGGCCTGGATCGCGGCCAGGCCATCCATCCTGGCGTCGATCGCCGGGATTACGGGATCAGTGCGCCGCTAGCTACCGCGTAGCGTCCGAAGGCAGCGTGGCGGCGAGTGCAGCACGCGCACGAATTTCGGGTAAGTGGTTGACACCGACGTGACGAAGGTGAATTACTCTGGAGGATGGAGGTCTCATGGGCACACTGACGTACGATTCGACGCTCGCTGCAGATTTTGACGACCGCAAGCTCGCGCATCTGCAAATCGTGATCGGCGCCAAGCTGCGGCGCAACGAAGCTTTCTACTTCAGCTGGAAAGACGATGTCTCGATCGGCAACGGCCGAACCGTCATCTGGGTGCATCCGACGCTGCCGCTCTCCTTCAAGTACTTCGGCAGTAAGCCGCCAACAATCAATCGCAATTGGATCGACGAGATGATGCTGCTCGCCAACACTCCGAGCGGGCTTTATCTCGTACCGGAGCCGGTAGCAGGCGCGGGGGACGGCGAATGACGCGCACCACAATCAATTACGACGGCCAGGAGTATGTCGTCGCCCGCAGCGCCGAGCAGGTGAAGGGCGAGATTCATGACTTGTTGGGCAAAGGTGAGCCGGGCTGGCTCGTCGTAAATCGTGGCCGGGGTGAGCTGCAAAAAGCGGAACTCCTTATCGCGCCAGGCATACCTGTGGCTCTTGTCGACACGAGTGATCCCGCTGCCCCAGAAACTGTCAACCCGTAGATTGCGACAATGGGGCGCACGTAGCGTTGACGCATGAAGCATGTCACCTATGCCGACAAATCACTCCTAATAGGCGACGAAGCCGCCACAACGCTGCTGCAATACGCGGCGATGCTGGGTTCGCGCGGGGCCGCCGACACCGTCACGCTCAAGGCACTTGACGGGCAGGGCAACGACGTCGAGGCAATCTTCCTGCTCAACTCCGGAACCGTGATGATCGCGGAGACCGGAAACACCACTGTGCCGGAACCAGACAACGCCGAAGCGACTGACCGCATGAAGGAACGAATTCGCGAGCTCACACCGTCTGAAGTGCTTCCGCTCAGCGCCGACGACATCCTGAGCTTCAAAGGAATCGATAACGTCGGTCTCGAGTGACGGGCCCCGGATGACGATTCCATCGCCGAAGCTGGGAGACTGTCACAGTGGATCACCTGCGCAGCGCTGCCTGGTACGAGGGCTCGGATCGGAATGCCTACATTCACCGGGCCTGGATGCGTCGCGGCAACCCCGACGACGCCCTTGATTCCACGAAGCCCCAGATCGCCATCGCGAACACCGCCTCCGACCTGACCCCGTGCAACATGCACCTGAACGAGGTTGCCGAGAGCGTCAAGGCCGGGGTCTGGGCGGCCGGCGGAGTGCCATACAACCTGCCCGTCGTGTCCCTCGGCGAGACGCAGGTGAAGCCGACGGCGATGCTGTGGCGCAACATGGCCGCGATGGCGATGGAGGAGATGTTCCGCGCCAACCCGATCGATGGGCTGGTGT
>JBDUDZ010000117.1:0-7147 GCA_040002635.1 Rhodoglobus sp. | reverse complement strand
CCGAAAATGTGAGCGCAATGCTCGACAAGCTCGCCGGACCGGCTGCCCGGAACGCTAAGGAAGAACAGGCCGACCTCGAGGCGCAAGCCGGGTGGCCGATCGAGGCGCACGACTGGAGCTTCTACAGCGAGAAGGTTCGACAGGCGAAGTATGACGTCGACACGTCGCAAATGCGGCCCTATTTCGAGTCGGAACGTGTGCTGAAAGATGGCGTGTTCTGGGCGGCGACAAAGCTCTACGGAGTGACGTTCACCGAGCGCACCGACATCCCCGCCTACCACCCCGATGTGCGGGTGTTCGAGGTGACGGATGAGGATGGCTCCGCCGTGGGCCTCTACACGCTTGACCTGTACACGCGTGACTCGAAGCGAGGCGGCGCGTGGATGAACTCGCTCATCTCGCAATCGAGCCTGCTCGGGCATCCGGTGATCGTCACGAACAACCTCAACGTGCCCAAGCCCGCGGCGGGCGAACCGACGCTGCTCACCTACGAGGAGGTCGGCACTTTCTTCCACGAGTTTGGGCACGCGCTACACGGGCTCTTCGCGCGAGTGACCTACCCGAAGTTTGCGGGGACAAACACCTACCGCGACTTCGTCGAGTTTCCCAGCCAGGTCAACGAAATGTGGATGCTGTGGCCCGAGGTGCTTGCCAACTACGCCGTGCACTACACGACGGGTGAGCCGATGCCGAAGGAATTTGTTGACAAGATCCAGGCATCGTCTGGGTTCAACGAAGGTTTCGCGACAAGCGAATACCTGGCCGCCGCCCTCCTTGATCAGTCGTGGCACACCATCGTCGCCGGGCAGGAGGTGTCGGATGTCGCGGCTTTCGAAGCCGCAGCACTCGGCGCCGTCGGGCTCGACAACCCTGCGGTGCCCCCGCGGTACTCCAGCACCTACTTCCAGCACGTGATGTCGACGTCGGCTTACGACGCCGGCTACTACTCCTACATCTGGAGCGAGGTGCTCGACGCCGACACCGTCGAGTGGTTTAAGGCGAACGGTGGACTCACCCGGGCCAATGGTGACCGTTTCCGGCAACGGCTGCTCGGCGTGGGGGGCTCGAAAGACCCGCTCGAAGCGTTCCGCGACTTCCGCGGGCGCGATGCCGACATCCAGCCTCTTCTCGATCGGCGCGGGCTGAACTAGGCGGTCTCCCCCGCACTGTGCGCAGGTTAGTGATGCCTGCACGAAGCCTTATTCCTGCTCCGACTATCGCGCCTGGAGGTCTTACGATTGGACATGGCCAGCCAGAGCCGTACCCAACCGAGCCGCGCACAGTTGATGCTGCGCCTGCAAACTGATGTCGCTGAGACAGTGGCCGACGGCGTCGCCCTCGAACACGCTATGGCCGGCCACCTCGGCCTCTCCTCAAGCGATCTGCGTGCGGTAACCGCACTTATGCGCACAGGTACAGCCGCCGCCGGCGACCTCGCCGAGGCCTCGAATCTCACGACCGGTGCCGCCACCCGCATGATTGACCGTCTTGTCGCTACTGGCTGGGTGGTCAGGCGCGCAGACGAACGCGACCGGCGCCGCGTGCTCGTGAGCCTGCGCAAGGAGCGCCGCAGCGAACTCGGCGAGCTCTATGCCGAAATGTCAGCAAGTTGGAGCCAGGCACTCGCCGACAAGTCGGAGGATGAGCTCGCGTCGGTGCTCGAGTTGTTCGAGCGAATGCGCGAAGTCTCACGACGTCAGACCGCAGTCTTACGCGGCTAGTTCACGCATCGCGACCACCGGGCGCGGGCCGACGGGTCCACGACAACCAGGCCATAACCAGGCCCCCTACGAGCAGCCCCCAGAACGGCGAACCGATCCCGAGTGCAACCACCCCGGATGCCACGATCAGGAAGGTCACGATCGCGGTGATGCGGTGGCGCGGATCGTCAAGCGCGTTCACCAGGCTCGTGACAAGTGCGCCAAGAACCGCGAGGCCGGCGACAGCCGTGATCAGGAGGGTCGGAGCGGCGCTCACCAGGGCAGTTGCAACACCTGCACCAAGACCCAGCGGCAGATAGAGCAAACCGTTTGTCAACGTTGCGATCCAGCGCTTGTTGGGGTCGGGATGCGACTCGGGGCCGGCCATGATCGCCGCGGTTATAGCACCGAGGTTTATTGCATGCCCACCAAAAAGATTGGCTCCCGCGGCGCCGAGGCCTGTGCCCACGAGGACGAACCGCGGCGGGGCGACGTAGTTGTAGGTGGAGAGCACGGTGAATCCAGGAACGTTCTGACCCGCCATCGTGACGATGAATAGCGGGAGCCCGAGGCTCAGGATCGTGAACGGGTCGAAGGTGGGAGCGACAAAATCTAGGCGTGGCATGACTGCTTCCGTGTTGAGCCAGCCTGAGCCCGCCGAAGCCACCACTGCGACAATTGCCACGACCATCGCGGCTGGTACTGCCCATCGTGGGGCCAGCCGAAAGAGAACCAGCCACACCAGTACTACCGGTCCAGCCAGCAGGGGAAGTGTCGCGACGGCCTGGATCGGAGCGAGGCAGATGGGAAACAGTACGCCGGCGAGCATTGCGCTGGCCAGAGGTTTGGTAATCCCGACGATGGCTCGCCCCAGCCAGGGCCACAAACCCGATAACACGATTAGTGCAGAACTGACGAGGAAGGCACCCACGGCGTCGGAGAAATGGATGCCCCGGCCTGCCGCTGCCAGCAAGACTGCGGCTCCGGGGGTCGACCAGGCTATCGCGAGTGGGATCTTCAGCCGCAGGGCAGCGATGACCGCGACAATCGCGACAGCTATGCAGATGGCGAACAGGCCCGAGGATGCCTGTTCCGCCGATGCGCCCACCGCCCTGAGCCCCGCAATAACAAGCACGAACGAGCTCGCGAACCCTGAGATGGCCGCGACAAACCCCGCCGAAATCGGCTGGAGGGCGGATGCGTTTCTGATGCAATAAGCCTAGGCCGTGTCGATCTACCCGCCGGAAGGCTATGACGAACTACGCGGACTTCTCCGCACGCGGCGCCTTGCGCTGCACGATCGTGGGGGCGGCGTTGTTCAGCACCGCTTCCCTGGTCACGATCACCCGGGCGACCTGGTCGTCTGAGGGCACGTCGAACATGATCGGGCCGAGCACTTCTTCCATGATCGCGCGCAGGCCACGAGCGCCAGTCTGGCGAAGCACGGCGAGGTCGGCGATCGCTTCAAGCGCATCCTCATCGAAGTCGAGTTCGACGCCGTCGATCTCGAACATGCGCTGGTACTGGCGCACCAAAGCATTCTTGGGGCGGGTCAGGATGTCCATCAGGGCGCTCTGGTCGAGCTGCGTGACGGTCGTGACGACCGGCAGGCGGCCGATGAACTCGGGAATCAGCCCGAACTTGTGCAGGTCTTCCGGCAACACCTCGCTGAAGAGGTTCACGTCGTCGCCCTTGCTGTGCAGGGGGGCGCCGAAGCCAATGCCCTTCTTGCCCGCGCGCTGCGAGATTATTTCGTCGAGACCGGCGAAGGCGCCGGCGACGATAAAGAGAACGTTCGTGGTGTCGACCTGGATGAACTCCTGGTGCGGGTGCTTGCGACCGCCCTGCGGCGGAACTGAGGCGACTGTGCCCTCGAGTATCTTCAGCAGCGCCTGCTGCACGCCCTCACCGGAAACGTCTCGGGTGATCGACGGGTTCTCGGCCTTGCGGGCGATCTTGTCGATCTCGTCGATGTAGATGATGCCGGTCTCGGCGCGCTTCACGTCGTAATCCGCGGCCTGGATGAGCTTGAGCAGGATGTTCTCCACGTCTTCACCGACGTAGCCCGCCTCGGTGAGAGCCGTGGCATCCGCTACCGCGAACGGAACGTTGAGGCGCTTCGCGAGCGTCTGGGCGAGGTAGGTCTTGCCACAGCCGGTGGGGCCAATCAGCAGGATGTTCGACTTCGCGATCTCGACGTCATCGATGAGGGCATCGGCAGACGTGATGGTGTTGCGGGCCCGGATGCGCTTGTAGTGGTTGTAGACAGCGACCGACAGTGCGCGCTTGGCATGCTCCTGGCCGATGACGTATTCCTCAAGGAAGGCGTAGATCTCGCGGGGCTTGGGCAGATCGAACTCGCTGGACACCTCTTCGCCCGCCTCGGCGAGACGCTCTTCGATGATCTCGTTGCACAACTCGACGCACTCGTCGCAGATGTAGACGCCCGGGCCAGCGATGAGCTGCTGCACCTGCTTCTGGCTCTTGCCGCAGAAGGAACACTTCAGGAGGTCGGCGCTTTCTCCGATCCGAGCCATGGCCGTCGTTCCTCTCCCCAGCGGATACGCATACCTATGCGTACGCCGAGCCTAACCCGATCCAGTGACGCTTCACGGCAGCGCGTCCACAATGCATTCGGCGTGCCGCCGCCAATCGTTCAGTGCATCGCGGCAATTAAGCGTGCGCAATAATGAAGCAAGTCGAACGGAGAGACGATGAACTCGAGGTGGGCGCGCGTCGCGCGCGGCGGTGCCGCGGCCTCGTTTGCCACTTTCGTGGCGTGCCTCTCACACACTTTTGCCGGCGGCCCAACACCGAGCGTGTTCGGCGTCGTGGCGTCGTTGGTGCTGTCTCTGGCGATTTGCACACTGTTGACCGGCCGATCACTTTCCACGTGGCGGCTGGCGATCGCTATCGCTCTCAGCCAGGCCATGTTCCATGGCCTGTTCAGCACACTTGGCACCCCGATCCCGGTGAAGCACGTCCACTCGGCAGTGCAGGGCGCCTTGGATGCAACGGGTGGCATGCACCACTCCCCCACGATGTGGCTGGCGCACGCCGCCGCCGGGCTCATCACCCTCGTGGCTTTCCGTCACGCCGAGGCTGCGTTCTGGGGCGTGCGGGATACCGCGCTGCTGCTGCTCGGCCGGCTGTTCTCGCTGCCCGCGCCGGTGCCGGCGTGGTCGTTGCCAAGCCTGCCGATGGTGATAGTCACGCCGCCACTGGCCGACCGCGTTTTCCTCACCTCATTGTTACGTCGTGGTCCGCCGATGGAGCTTGTCGCCCGCTAAGGGCGCCATCAGACTCCCGGGCAGGCTTGCCCGCGCTGCGCAAACAGCATCCGCACACATCCACGCTGAGTCATGCGCTGACGCGCCACGACCAGCGATACGAATCGAAAGAAGAAATAAGTGAACAAGAAGTCCTTCATTACTGCGGCAACCGCACTCGCGGCGGGAACCGTGCTCGCGCTCGCAGCACCTCTCGCGGCGAGTGCCCACGTCACCGTCGGCCCTAACCAGGCGGCCGCTGGTTCCTACCCGCTCATCGATTTCAAAGTTCCAACTGAGTCGGCCACTGCGACGACAACGAAGCTCGAACTCACCCTCCCCGAGGACACCCCGTTTGGGTATGTGAGTTACGTGCCCGTTGCCGGCTGGACGACGCAATTGGTCACCTCCACCCTGGCGAAGCCGATCGTTACTGATGACGGCAGCGTCACCGAGGCGGTCACCAAGGTGATCTGGACGGCCCAGCCCGGCGCTGAAATCACTGCAGAGCAGTACGGCATCTTCCCGCTCGCGTTCGGCCCGGTGCCCGATACCGGAAAGATCAAGCTGTCGGTCGACCAGACCTACTCCGATGGCACGGTAGTGAGCTGGAACGAAGACGGCGAGAGCGCGAAGCACCCAGCCCCGGTGCTCTACGTGAACGATGCGCCGCCAGCCAGCCACCACGACGCTGGAGCATCGGTCGAGGTTGAACACGGTGCCACCGCCACAGCGTCTGACGATGTGCTGGCCCGCGTTCTGGGCATCGGTGGTCTCGTGCTCGGCGTGGTCGGGATCGTCGTTGGCGTGACCGGCCGCCGGAAGACCGCGGCGTAGTCATGACTACCAACGCCTCTCGGCGACTCGCCCTGATCGCTGTTGGGGCGTTGGTAGTCGCTGTGCCTGTGCTGGGGCTCTCTGCCCCGGCACAGGCGCACAACTACATCGTCTCGTCAACACCCGCCAGCGGCGAAACCCTGACCGAATTGCCCGAGAGTTTCAGCATCACCACGAACGGCCCGCTTCTCACGCTCGGGGGCAGCACGAGTGGCTTTGCTTTCGAGATACGGGATTCGACGGGCAACTTCTATGGCGACGGCTGCGTGACAGTGACCGGGGCGTCCATGACAACCGCGGCAACGTTGGGATCGCCTGGCGACTACTCGGTGATCTGGCAGCTCGTCTCTACCGACGGTCACACGGTGTCGGGCGAATATCCGTTTACCTGGGCGCCTGCATCCGGACAGGTGCAGGGCACTGGATCCAAGACAGCACCCGATTGCAAGGGAACGGCGGGCGGCAACGCTCCGAACCCTGAGCCCACGGATGCGGGTGACCGACGCGAGTCGAAGGCAGACCTCGGCGATGTGCTCTGGATCGGCGGGGCGATCGGAGCCGTGCTGGTCGCTGGCCTTACGACCTTCGTCATCCTGGGCCGCCGGCCCAAACCCTGAAACACGAGAAGGGCCGCCCCACCGGGACGGCCCTTCTCGTGCGCGAGCTACTTGGCGATCGCTGCCGTGGGCACGTTCTTGCGGCTCGTTAGCACCTGGTCGATGAGACCGTACTCGACGGCCTCTTCGGCGCTCAGGATCTTGTCGCGATCGATGTCTTTGTGCACCTCTTCCGCAGTGCGGTTCGAGTGCTCGGCGAGTGTCTCCTCGAGCCACTCGCGCATCCGCAGGATCTCGCGGGCCTGGATTTCGATGTCAGACGCCTGGCTGGAGCCCTCAGACCCACCGCTGGGCTGGTGGATGAGGATGCGGGCGTTGGGCAGGGCGAGACGCTTGCCCTTGGTGCCACCGGCAGTGATCACCGCAGCGGCAGATGCCGCCTGGCCGAGCACCACCGTCTGGATGTGCGGGCGGATGTACTGCATCGTGTCGTAGATCGCCGTCATCGCGGTGAAGGATCCACCGGGTGAGTTGATGTACATGACGATGTCGCGATCCGGGTCCTGGCTCTCGAGCACGAGAAGTTGGGCCATCACGTCATCAGCCGAGGCATCATCGATCTGAACCCCGAGGAAGATGATGCGGTCTTCAAAAAGCTTGGCGTAGGGGTCTTGGCGCTTGTAGCCGTAGGCCGTGCGCTCCTCGAAGGTCGGCAGGATATAGCGAGACTCCTGCGACTGACCGGCGATACCCGCGGGGGCTCGGAAGTTGAAGTTATCCATGG
>JBDUDZ010000116.1:0-7206 GCA_040002635.1 Rhodoglobus sp. | reverse complement strand
ACTCAATGAGGTTGGGGATGAGATCTGCACGGCGCTTGAGCTGCACGGTGATGTCGCTCCACGCCTCGTCAACGCGCACGTTCAGGGTGACCAGGCCGTTGTACGTCGACCACAGGTAGCCACCGATGATCAAGACGAGCAAAACTATGACACCGATAACGATGAGGATTTCCATAGGGAGAACTATAGGCGAGTGGGCTGATGGACGCCTATGGGGAATCCTCCCCTTAAGGCGCATGACCTCGCGGCTGGCTGCCGGTGCGGAGCAGGCCGTGACCGGCTGGCCGCGACATCCGCTGCCTCGTCGCGGTCTGGCCCCCGCTAGTTCATCATTCAGGACATCGTGGTGGGGATGAAGCTGACGACGCCTCACCTGACCTCATCGACAACTCGTGCCGCACCAGCCCCACCCTGTCCTGAATGATGAAATCAGCGGGAGCGGATCAGCTTCTGCAGCCAGTGGTATGACCGCTTGGGAGTGCGCTCCTGGGTGTCGAAGTTGACCCGAACCAGGCCGAACCGCTCGCGGAAGCCGGCCGCCCACTCCCAGTTGTCGATCAGACTCCACACGTAGTAGCCGCGCAGGTCGATCCCGGGCGCGCCGGTGAAGGCCTGGGCGAGGTGTCCGGCCAGGTAGGCGATGCGATTGGCGTCATCGATCGATCCGTCGGCAGCAACGACGTCGTCGAAGCTCGCACCGCCCTCGGTGATGTACACCGGCGGCAAGTGATCTTTGTACCGCTTGGCGTAGTCGCGCAAGGCCACCCCGAGGTACTCGGGTGCGACCGGCCAGCCGAATGCGGTGGTCGGGTACTCGGGCCACTTCGCGATGTGGAATGGGAGCTGCGACATGCCGGCAGACGTGGAACCGTCGGGGGTCGTGTCATCCGGCGGTGGACCGGAGGCGATCCGCGTGGGCATGTAGTAGTTGAGGCCGTAGAAGTCGAGCGGCTGGTGGATTGTCTTGAGGTCGGCGTCATCCACGTCGATGAGGGGTTTGAAGAGCTTGCGCGCGAGGAACGGGAATTTCGGGTAGCGCCCGAGCAACACGGGGTCGGCGAAGATGCGGTTGTGGATGAGGTCGAAGACTTCCGCATAGGCGCGAGTCTTCATGTTGTCTTGGGCCGGCTCGACGGGCGAATGCACGTTTGTCATGCCGATGCCGCCCGTGACACCGACCGAGCGCAGCGCCTGCACGGCCAAACCGTGGCCGAGCAACTGGTGGTGGGCCGCGAGTAGAGCGTCGAACATGAGCGTCGCGCCGGGGGCATGCACCCCGAGGGCGTAGCCGTTGAGCGTCACGGTGGTGGGCTCGTTGAGGGTTATCCACTTGTCGACGCGGTCGCCGAACGCCTCGCCGGCGAGCAGGGCATAGTCAGCGAAGCGGGATGCCGTGTCGCGCGTCATCCAGCCGCCCTTGTGCTGCAGGGGCTCGGGGGTGTCCCAGTGGAAGAGGGTGGCGACGGGCTTGATGCCCGCGGCGAGGAGTGCGTCGATCAGCCGGTCGTAGAAGTCGATTCCGACCTTGTTGGCGCCTCCCGTGCCGCCCGGCTGCACCCGCGGCCAGGACAACGAGAAGCGGTAGGCGCCAACGCCGAGTTCCTTCATGAGGGCGACGTCTTCGGCGTAGCGGTGGTAGTGGTCGGCGGCTACCGAAGCGTCGGAGCCGTCGAGGATGCGTCCCGGCTGCGCCATGAACGTGTCCCAGGTTGACGGCGTGCGCCCGCCCTCGCGGATCGCCCCCTCGATCTGGAATGCAGCAGTCGCGACGCCGAACTCGAAGCCGGCTGGCGCGAGCGCTCCCAGGCTGGCCGGGTCGTGCAGCCAGTCGCGCGCCTGTGACTCGCGAGCGCTCACGAACCCAGCACCCGGGTGAGGTACTCGTTGGCGAACAGCCGATCGGGGTCAAGCCGATCGCGCGCCGCGAGGAAGTCGTCGAAGTGCGGGTAGGCCGGGCGCAGATCGGCGGCCGTGCGGTTGTGCATCTTGCCCCAGTGGGGGCGGCCATCGTGGTCGCGCATAATCGCTTCAACCTCCGTGAAGTACTCGGTCGGATCTTCACGGTAGTACCTGTGCACGGCGATGTATCCGGTTTCGCGCCCCTGCGCGGTCGAGAGCCAGTTGGCGTCGGATGCCGCGACCCGCACCTCCACCGGAAATGTGATGCGCCATCCGCGCTTGTCGATGAGCTCGCGCACCGCACGCAGGGCAGCGGGAACGTTATCGCGCGGAATTGCGTACTCCATCTCGCGGAAGCGCACCCGGCGGGGGGATGTCAGCACGGCGTGCCAGCCGTCGGTGACTTCGCGCGCCGCCACGAGTTTGTCGGCGAGCCGGTTGAGAGGAGGCGTGGTAGCCGGGGCGATCACACCAAGTTCGCACATCACCCGATAGAGGCCGTTGGGCAGCAGTTCGTCGTCGATCCAGGCCGCGACGCGACCCTGCCGTTTGGGGGGCGTGTCGCCGGGCATCCGGATGTTCGTCTTGGTGAGGGCCGAGGTGGTGTGCGGGAACCAGTAGAACTCGAAGTGGTCGACGGCCGTGGCCCGCTCGACCCAGTTGTCGAGAACGGCCTCGAGCGGTTCGGGAGTTTCAAGCGCGTGCATCATGTAGTGCGGCACGCAGCGCAGGGTGACGTCGACCAGGATGCCGAGCGCACCCAAACCCAGTCGGGCCGCTGGCAGCAGTTCGGCGTTCTCGGTCGCGCTCACCCGCAGCACGCCGCCGTCGGCTGTCACCAGGGTGAGTGCCTCAACTTGGGCGGCCAGGCCGCCGAACCGGGCTCCCGTGCCATGCGTGCCGGTCGAAATCGCGCCCGCAATAGTTTGACGGTCGATGTCACCCATATTTTCGAGGGCGAGGCCGTGCTGGCCGAGCAGGGCCGGCAGCTGGTAGAGGTTGGTGCCGGCGCCCAGGGTGACGAGGTTTCCCTCGACAGCGAGCACTCCGTCGATAGCGGAGATGTCGAGTTGCACGCCATCGGTTGCGGCGATAGCGGTGAAGCTGTGGCCCGCCCCGATGGGCCTGACGGTCAGCCCCTGATCGCGCGCGAACGCGAGTGTGTCAACAACCTCACCGACGGAGGTCGCGCGCGACACGAACTCGGGATACGACTGCTGCGAACGGCCCCAGTTGCGCCACCGCCCGCCCTGGCGCAGCACCCCGCCGACCCTGAGAGGGTCACGCACACCGCTCACAGGAATGCCTTCCCCTCACCCCGATACGTCTGCAGAGTGTCGACGATTACTCCATCATCGACCATCGCGAACGAATCGAGGTGCTCGCTGAGCTCGCCCGCTTTGGTGTGCCGCAGCCAGACGCGATCCCCCACCTGCAGCGCCGCAGCGGCGGGGCCGCGCAACGGGGACTGCACTTCGCCTGCGGCCTCGCGCGCCACAAACTTGAGGCCTTCGGGCCAGGCGAGGCTGGGCATCCGGTCTTCGGCGGGCGGGCCGGAGGCGATCCAGCCACCACCGAGCAATGTCGCCATCTCGGGCGTCGGCTTGCGCACGACCGAGAGCGCGAAGGCTGCCGCCGGAGCGGGCTGAAAATGGCTGTAGCCGTCGAACAGGTGCGGCCCGAAGAGCCCGCTGCCCGCCGCGATCTCGGTCACTGACGGGTCGGATGCCGTGCGCTCAAGCGACCCCGTGCCGCCTCCGTTCACGAACTCCAGATCAGCCAACTCGCGCAGTGCGGCAACGACAGCTCCACGACGCTGGTGCAACTCGACTGTGGAGCGTTTCTGCATGTAGTCGACTGTGCGACCAAAGAACGGCCTACCCGCCGGGCGGTTGGTGACCCCCGCGATCTGCGCCTCGTATGCCATCATCCCGACAAGCCGGAAGCCCGGTCGGGCGATAATTGCCCCCGCGAGGGCCTTCGCCTGCTCGACGGAATGCACAGGGGAACGGTATACGCCGAGGTACCCCAGAGTCTTCGACTGCCAGGAGGCGTTGAGTTCGAGTGCTACGCGAATCGTTTCGCGTTTGCCGGGCGGCACCACCGCGTCGATGAGATCGAGCTGTGCCAGTGAGTCGACCATGAGCGTCACGCGGCCCGCGAGTTTCGCAGATTTTGCGAGTGCTGCGATTGACCCGCGGTCGACTGTGGGATAGCCCACGACGACGTCGTCGATGGTCTCGGCCAGCCAGAGCGACTCGGCAAGCGTATAGCCAAGAACACCCGCGAAGCCGGGCAGCGCGAGCACGGCGTCGATAACCCCGCGAACACGCACCGACTTTGAGGCGACTCGAATCGTCGTTCCGTTCGCGCGGCGCAGCATGTCCTGGGCGTTGTACGCGAGCGCGGGAACAGAGATCGCACCGAACGGGGTGTCGAGGTTCGCCGTGGCGGCAGACAGCGATGCCCAATAGCCGTCCGGGTCGAGCCAGGGCTGCAGGGGTTGGGGGGTCAGCGTTATCAACGCACGCTCCTTATTGGTAGTACTGCGAGCGCGATACGCGCGGCGGGGGTCATTCTGCGAACTCCAGGGCCGGTTCTGCGAGGCCGGCGATGGCGGCGGCAGCGAAGTCGAGAACGCGGTAGGCGGCAGCGGCATCCCTGTCGACCAGGTAGGCAAGGGTGATGCCGTCGGTCGTGGTCACGATCAGGCGCGCGACCTCGGCGACCGGGATGCGCCAAACCACGCCGGCTTGCGCCGCGGCAACCACGAGCAACTCAACTGCCGACGAATAGTAGGTCGCATACTGCTCGCGGGCGAGTGAGGCGAGACCCGGCGTACGCAGCGCGTAGTGCAGCAGCTCTTGCATCACCTGCTCGTGTTCGGGATCAGCGACGATGTAGCCAAGAAACGACTGAAGCGCGTCATGCAGCAGCGTGCGGATGTCGCTTTCGGGTTTCAGCACAGCGAAAGCGGCAATCGACTGGCCGCCGACCACGTGGGCCACGAGATCGCGCATCATCTCATCGTGGGAGCGGAAGGCGTAGTGGAAGCTTGCCAGCGACATGCCGGCCTCGGCCACGATCGCCCGGGTGGTGGCACCGGAGACGCCGTTGGCAGCGATAACCCGAAGCGCGGCCTGCACGAGCAGGGCACGGCGATCCTGGGAGGCTATTCGGGACATAGTGGGTCTCTATCTGTTGCCAAGTGGGTCAACTGTCCCAGACGATCGTCCAAATAGCAAGGATGTGGGTTCGCCGAAAGGCGGCGAATCTCCGCGGTATCGCGACCGAACTGGCTTACCTTCAGGGCGTGATTGAACGTTGGGGAATCCTGTCGCGCCGGGGAATTGTCGCTGCCGCAGTGGTGTTCGGGCTGCTGACCGCCGGCGCGGTAACCGCCGACTCGACCGCGGCATGGGCCGATGACTACCCGAGCTGGACAGATGTCGCGAACGCTCGCAACAACGAGGCAGCAACCCAGGCTGCCGTCTCGCAGATTCAGGGCCTGCTCGCCGGGCTGAAAGCCGAGGCCGACCGCACGCAGGCGGAATCGCAAGCCAAGGGCAACGTGTGGCGTCAGGCCGACGACAAATTCCAGGTCGCCGCGGCGAAGGCGCAGAATCTGCAAGACCAGGCGGATGCCGCGAACGCCGTCGCCAAAGGGTCGGAGCAGCGTGCCGGCCAGCTTGCCGCCCAGCTCATGCGCGGCAACGGCGGGGATCTCACTGCCACCCTGCTCGCAAACTCCGGCAAAGCCGACAACTTGCTCTATGACCTCTCGATGTCGAGCAAGATCTCTGAGCAGGCGAACGCTATTTACGAGCGGGCCCTGCAAGACAAGAACACCGCCCAGGCCCTGACCGACGGCGCGGATGTCGCCAAAAACCAGCTCAAGACTCTCAAGGATGTAGCCCAGAAGGCGTTCGCCGATGCCCAGGTGGCATCCACGGCCGCCGCGACAGCGCTTCAGGCGCAGCAGGATCACGCGGCGCAGCTACAACAGCAACTCATCGTGCTCACCGAAAACCGTGTAGCGACCGAGGCCGACTTCGTCGCCGGTATCAAGGCGCGCACCGGCAACGGCGCCTCGCTCGGAGCGGCGCAGATCAGCCTCAGCGGCTGGGCGTTGCCGGCATCCGGCTACATCACCGACGGCTTTGGCTGGCGGGTAGCTCCCACCGAAGGTGCTTCGAGCTACCATCAGGGAACCGACATCGGCGCCTCCTGTGGAGATCCGATCTTCGCGGCATCCAGCGGCACAGTCGAGTACGCGGGCTGGAGCGGCGGCTACGGAAACACCGTCATTCTCGACCACGGCAACGGTATCGAGACTGCCTACGGCCACATCGTCGACGGGGGCACTCTCGTCTCCACGGGCGAGCAGGTAATCGTGGGTGAGCAGATCGCGAGCGTAGGCACCACCGGCACCTCGACGGGCTGCCACCTGCACTTCGAGGTGCGCGTCGGTGGGATCGCCCGCGACTCAGTGCCGTTCATGGCCGACCAGGGCATCACGATCGGCTGATCGCCACGATGAACCCTCCACCGAAAGAGGCCCTGAGCCCCGAGCGGGTCGCTCGATTCTGGCCACTCGTCTCCGCCGCCGCTGCGTTGCTCGTGGTTGGTGGCATCGGCTTGGTGATCCTGTATCGGGAGCACAACAAGCCCTTCGGTTTCGAGCTCGAATGGATGGGCGAAATCGTGGAGCATCGCTCCCCGTTCTGGACTGTTCCTGCACTCGTTTTCAACGCGATCGGCGGCGGGCTCATCGCCATCGCCGTTGTGCCAGTCCTCATCATCGTGGCGTTGCTCCTGTGGCGACGTCGATGGGCCGCCCTCTACTTCTTGATCTCGGTTGCGGTCTCACCGCTGATCGTCGAACTGCTGAAGAAGGTGTTCGGGCGTCCACGGCCGACCGACATCCTTGTGACCTCAGACTTCGGTTCTTTCCCGTCCGGGCACAGCGCAAATGCCGCGCTAATCGCGACGGTGCTCGGCATCGTCCTCGCCCGCCGGTGGATCTGGATCGCCGGCGCCTGCTACACGATCGCGATGATGCTGAGCCGCACCTACCTGGGCGCGCACTGGATCTCAGACACCGTGGGTGGCGCGCTCATCGGCGTTGGTGTGGCAGTGATCGTCTGGGCGCCGTTCGCCGCAGTGCTCACGCGCGAGCGGATGCTGCCCCATCCTCCGCCCTGGCGACGCCGAACCCCGGTCTCGCCCTAAGGTCTGAGCATGGAGGTGCTCGCCCATTGGCTGCCGACCGCGGTCGCAATCGTGCTGCTCGCCGGCATTGCTACC
>JBDUDZ010000115.1:0-7350 GCA_040002635.1 Rhodoglobus sp. | reverse complement strand
AGAAGCACAACGGAGTCTGGGGCGGCTGCTACTGCTCGTATTTCCACGGCGACACAGAACAGACAGTCAAGAGCGAATACGACGGGCCGACTTTCAAGCAGCGACTTGTGGCGGAAGGCGTCGCCCACGCGGCACTCGTCTTCGACGGCGACGACGCGATCGCGTGGTGCGAGTACGGCAGCCCGCTCGAACTACCGCGCATCTACCACCGCAAAGAGTACGACGCGGGCGAGACCAGGCCTGCACCGTGGCGCATCACCTGCTTCTTCGTCGACCGCGACCACCGGCGTTCTGGCGTGGCGCGAGAGGCACTGGATGGCGCGCTCGAGCTGATCGCCCAGGCCGGCGGAGGCGAGGTGGTGTCCTTCGCCAACGAACTCACCCCAGGCAAGAAAACGTCGTCATCGTTCCTCCACAACGGCACGCGGGCCATGTTCGAGAAGGCGGGATTCACGTTCGAGCGCCACATCGGCAAGAGCAAGACGGTGATGCGGAAGACCGTGGTGGCGGCTGACTCATAGCTGACGGGGGCTCGACTCCCCTACTGAGCCGCATCCGTATTGCGCGGTTGCACGCGGGTGCGGGCCG
Organism: Rhodoglobus sp.; assembly: GCA_040002635.1. Taxonomy (GTDB): domain Bacteria; phylum Actinomycetota; class Actinomycetes; order Actinomycetales; family Microbacteriaceae; genus Rhodoglobus. Next base: position 6,762 of record JBDUDZ010000115.1, on the reverse strand, counting down.
AGCGCGTTGCGCAATACGGCTGTCTGCTCAGCGGGGGCCCACGAAAAGTTCTTCTGCAATCGGGCCCACCGCGAGGACGTGCGGTTCTTGGCCGAAGGGATCGTCGGGACGTTGTGCACGTCTTCACGGTGGGCCCGGTGGGGCTCGAACCCACGACCAACGGATTAAAAGTCCGATGCTCTACCGACTGAGCTACAGGCCCGACCGAACAAATCTACCGGTATGGGAACCGTTGGACTTACGAGCTACTGAATTCCGTTGAAGTGGCTTGTGATGGTGGCTCCGGAAAGCACCGTGGAGTACATCGCCAATTCGTCGATTGTTCCCGCGAAGTAGTTGGTGTAGTTGCTCATGCCGATTTTCACCGTAGCGGTGCTGGTGAGGGCGGCCGTGTTTCCCGCCGCGCTGCCAACGGATACACCGTCAACGTAGAGCTGGATCGCACCGGTACTTTGCAATCGCGTGAAGGCGGCGTAGTGCCAGGCGCCATCGTTGTAGGTGCTCGCGCTGACTACGCTCGTGTCAGGGATACCGCCGTTGTTGCTGCCGACCCCCGCGATGAGCTTTCCCGAACAGATTCCTACACCGAAGTCATTGGCTGGCCCGGACGTATCCGCATCAACCAGCGAAGCGCCCTGCCACCATTGGGTGCAGTGGGGGTTGCCGAAGTCGTTGTAATAGCTCTGCGTCGTCTTGAACCAGAACTCGATAGTGAAGTCGGTGGAAATCGTGCGGTTTACCGTCGCGTAGCTGCTTGAGCCGTTGAATTGCACCGCAGTGTTTGAATCGTTTGTGACGCCGGGCGCCGACAGCGTCGGTCCGTTCACGTAGGTACCGGTGATGCCGCCCTTGGAGTCGACCATATTGGTGCCCGCTGTATCGCCGAGACGCCAGTAGTTTTGTAGGCCAGCCGTTCCGGTGATCACGCTGGAGTATGACGGAGCGAGAGCGGCGATTTGGGACGCCGTCAGTGCGGAGTCGTAGAAGCGAGTCTCGTCCAGGGCGCCACTAAGGAAGTCGACATTTCCACCGGACCATTTGCTGCGTCCGATCGCCGTGGCACCGGTCGCCGTCCAAGCGGTCACTGCGGTCGCGGTTCCCTGCGAAACGCCGTTGACATAAAGCTGAATCTTGCCGGTCGAGCTGTCGTAAACGCCCGCCACGTGATACCAGACGCCGACGCTCGGGGCGAGGCCGTTCACTTGAGCGATGGTCGACCCTGTTGCGTCACTGCCGCGTTGCGCGAAGTCGAACACTCCGCCGCTCATTTGCAAATAGAACGGGCTGATATTCGTGCCATCAATGCTCGCGAACGTCTGGTAGCCCGTGAGGTTGCTTAGCTTCACCCACGTCGCGACGGTGTAGCTCTTGCCGGTGTCGATGACCGGGCCAGAGTAGCTCGCCCAGCTATTGCTGGCGCCGGTCAGGTTCAGCGCTGACGCCCCGGTCTTGCCCGGTGCTGACCATCCCGCGCCCGCCTGCAGCGTTGCGGTGTACCCATCGAGCCAATCCGCAGCAGTCGTGCCCGTACCCTCGTCGAACTTGTAGAAGGCGCCCCACGGCGTGCGGGCGATATTCGTACTGGAGATCGTGGTCGTGTTGCCCAGAGCGTCGGCCACCACGTACTGGTAGATGTAGCAGTTGCTGGGCGAGGTGGTGTCAACCAACGGCGAGGTGGGGTTGGTGCCGGCGGCGACTGTCGCGAATGCGCCGAAGGCGCCACAGTTTCCATTGAGCAGGCTGGCACTTTGGCGCTGTAGCAGGCCTGTGCCGATTCCCGAGCCGGCATCCGTGCCCGCCGAGAACGTCACGCTCACGGACGTGCCGCCGGTAGGACCGTTTACGTAGCTGAGCGTTCCGCCGGTCGGCCCCGTGGTGTCGTTCGTGAAGGTCAGGTTGGTGGTAGCCGTGTTGCCGGCGCCATCCCGACCGGTCACGGCTTCGCCGACTGGTCCTGGCGCTGTCGCGGTCCAGGAGAAGATGTTGGAGACGTACGGCGCGGTACCGGAGACGGTTGAGGGGGTGTGCGACCAGTTGGTGGTGGTTCCCGTCAGTGCGGTTGTCTGGCTGGATGCCGGGCCGGAGCCCGCGTCAGCGACAGCGTTGCTCAATCTGAACGAACCAGCGACACTGCCCTTGTAGAAGATGGAGTTGCCGCTCAGCACTGCGCCTGTGGCGTTTGACAACGTGATGTTGTTGGTCGGGGCGACAGTATCGACAGTTACTGTCGCGCTTTTCGCGCTCTCCGCGCCGAGCCAGTTCGTGCCGAGAACCGGTGTGACGGTGTACTTCCAGGTGCCGTCTGGAACGGCGCTCTCGACGCAGCTTGTGGTTGCTATCGTTCCCGTGCACGCAGTCTTGATTGTCTGCAGCGCGAGGGTGTTGGCGTTGTAACGCTTGATCTGGTAGCCGCCCACCGGCTGGCCAGATACCAGGGTAGATGCAGTCCAGCTGACGGTTACTGCAGCGCTGGCTACGCTTGCGGTCGGCGTATTTCCGGCATTGACGGTCGTCGCGGCGGAGGCGCCGTTGCTGCCTGTCGTCGATCCGGCGCTCCAGTATGCCCAGGCGGCGCTGCCGACCGACCCGAGGATAACTGCCGCGACAACAAGGAGTACCAGCCCGAGAAATGTGCCGCGGGATGGAATGGCTTTTGCATGCCGGTAGGTAGACATCAGCTGGCCGCCAGATAGACGGTGAATGTTGCTCCCTGGCAGGCGTTGGCCGCCGAGGCAGACATGGCCAGCGCGTTGGTCAGGGTGATCGCCAGCGAACCGTCGACCGCGCCCGCCTTCGCGGGGACGTTCCATCCCGTGCCGCCGTTGGTCTGCGCGGTGTAGGTGAGCGCTGCGACGGAGCAGCCGGAGTGGCCAGCATCTACGGAATAGCCGCCGGTGCCCTGAGCGGTGTTAAGGCCCAAGGAAGAAATGTGGATGTACTCGTCGTTCGAGTTGGTAGCTGTGAGCACCACGTTGGTCTGCGCGCCGGGGTACAGCGAGCTCGTCGGTGTGCCGCCGCCGAGTGATACTGCGACTGTCGTACTGGTGGTTCCCGTGCCAGTACCGGTGCCGCCTGCTTTCCAGTATCCGTAGGCCGCGCCGCCGATTCCGACGGTGAATAGTGTGACCAGCACGGTCAGCACCAGCAACTTCGAGCGAGAGTTGCGCGTCATGGCCCAACCGTCCCGCTGAACGCCAGGTTCAGGATCGCGCCCTTGCAGCCATCTTGATTGGCGGAGGTATTGATCATGCCGATCTGCGGCCACTGTGAGCTCGGGATGCCGCGGGCGTTGAGAGACGTGGTTTCGTTGGCGCCCAGTGCAACCGAGAAGCCATTCGCAACCTGGGCAAGCTGAAAGTCACTGGCGGGGCAGGGCTGCGAGACGGTTGCGTTCGGGGCGCTGATCCCCGAGATAGCGACCTGCAGGCCAGCAGCAGTCAGTGCCGTGCTGCCCTGGTTGGTGAGTGTGAGGTTGAGCGGGTACTGGTCGCCTGGGCGCAGCTGTTGTGACAGCGTGCCACCAATGGTGAACGAGAGCGATGGATTCGCCGGGGCTGATCCGCCGCCGGTACCAGTGCCAGTGGCCCCGCCAGATCCGGATCCGCCACCGGTGCCGGATCCTCCACCTGTCCCGGGTCGGTTTGGAGCCGGAGCTGGAGTCGGCGCCGGCGTGGGGGTGGGAGTAGCGGTAGGAGTGGGCGACGCGTTGGGTCGCACAGTGATGGACCACAGCGTGCGTTGGGGCTGCGCGTCTCCCGTCGGCGCAACCTGTGCCGGGTCGCCGATGAACAGACGAGTGAGGAGGACGATGCAGAGTGCCCCCAGCGCCCAGTTGACAACTGTCAGGTCACGTCGCTTGATACTCATTCTCGCCTCCTCTCAGGCAGCTCTAATGTCGAGGTCGGCATCGCCGAACCACGGTGAAAGCACGACGGGGGAACGAGCCTGTATCGGCTCGATCCCCCGTCGGATCGCGTACTAGTTGACGGCGTACGCCAGGTTTACCGTGGTGCCCTTGCAGGCATCCTGGTTGGTGGTGGTCTTGTCATTGAACTTGATGGTCGCACCGGTCCATGCGCCGACTGCAGTGCCCGCCGGTACCTCGGCGGCAACGGTCATGGTGGCGTTCGCCAGTGTGAAGTCGGTCGAGTCACAGCCGACAGCAACGACACCAGCCTTGAAGACACTCGCGATGGAGGCGACGACACTCGCCACGTAGACCGGACCGCTGTTGGTGTTGGTGAACGTGCCGCTCAAGGTCTGAGCGGTGTCGCCCGGGCGCATGTTCGTCGGTCCGCCGGTCTGTACGGCTGTAAGGGCCACGGTGCTGGTGCCTGTCGTGGCAGAACCGGTACCGGCTCCACCGGCGGTCCAGTACGCGAATGCGACGCCGCCGCCGCCAGCGAGCAGCAGTGCTGCGGTAACGATGGCTACTAGACGCTTTTTAGGTAATTTGCTCATTTGTATTGACTCCTCAGTCGGGTGCTTGGGGAGTTGAGATGGGCAAATGTGCCACAGTGCGGAATCCCCCCGATTCCCTCACCTGAATTCCACCCTACTTGAACGGCGACGGCTTGCCAATATATTGGGGCACAAAATCGGTCCCCAATAGGGGGGACAGACGTGCGGGATCACCAGAGCTCGCCTTACGCTGTGACCGTGAGCGACCAGTTCCACAAGCCAACCCAGTATTCGGGCGACAAGTTCGATGAGTTCGAGGGCGGGCAAGATCCGGCGCAGATCATGCGTCTCGCCCACGAGACCGCGGCCGCCCTGGTGAACCGCGCGCGCGAATCCGAAGATGAGGCAGTCATCGACCGTCACATCGCCTACACCGACGAACACGGCCTCGATGCCCTTGCCGAACTCTGGGCGCGATCGAGCCCACGCAGCCTCCCGGGCGCGCTCTGGCGCATCTACCTGATGAGATTGCTCATTCGTCAGGATGCCGAGGGCACCAGCTACCTGTTCCAGCGCGGGTCGGAGGTGCTGACCACCATCGACACCGTGGTCGCTGGCGCTCCCGTGCCCGCTGGCCCTGAAGAGATCACGGCGCTGGCTGACCAGATTCTTCGCGGGCTGTTTCGAGGCGATTTCGCGACGGCCCTCGACCGAGCTGCGGCGTTTTGCCGCATCACTGCGGCGGGGTGCACAAGCGTGGCGGATGACACGGAGCTCACGAACCCGGAACGCTCGAGCGAACTCACCACCCGGGCCCTGCGCTTCAGCCAGACCGCAGAAGAGTTCGCCGCCTGCGCACGTCTCCACCGCTCGGGCAACCTAGACTGAGCCGCAATTTCTCTCTTTTGGCAGCGAGGCGCGTGCCTATCTGGCGTTGATCGGCACGGGGCACAGTCACCGAGGCAGTTGATAAACTCGTGCCTGCCGGGCCGCAGTAACCCCGGGCTCCACTAATAGCCGGTTCGACCGGCCATGCGCCGAGAGGCGTTCTGCGGCCCGGCACTCGGTGCGCGTAGGGCCTCCATGCTCCACCAAACGAGCCAATCCGGCTCGCGTCACCATGGGCAATCCGACCCGGCTTCCGCTGCGAATATCTTGTGTCGCAGCATTTTCCGCCTGCGACATGGCCTGATTTGCGATCCCTGTCAAGGGCAGCGGCAGCAGCGGGCGATGAGAGGGAAAGCTGCGATGCTAGAAACTGTGACTCGCGACAATGAGGCTGGGCAGTACTCGGATGCCGAGGAAGCCCCCGCCGCGAGCCAGCAGAACCTTCTCGAGAAGGTCGCCAACGGTGACAAGCGCGCATTCGCCGAACTGTATGACCTGATGTCGCCGCGCGTCTTCGGTCTTATCCGCCGGGTGTTGCGCGACCAGGCCCAGTCGGAAGAGGTCGCGCAGGAAGTCTTCCTCGAGATCTGGCAAACCGCTGCGCGGTTTGATTCGAACAAGGGGGGCGCGTCAACGTGGATCTTCACAATGGCTCACCGCCGTGCGGTGGACAGGGTGAGATCGTCTCAATCGTCACGAAACCGCGACACCCGTATCGGCATCCGTGACTACAGCCCCGACTACGACCATGTCGCCGAAACTATCGAGACGCGCATCGAGCACGAAAGGGTGGAGCAGGCAATGTCACGACTTACCGAACTGCAGCGTCAGGCTGTCTCCCTCGCGTACTACGGCGGATACAGCCATAGCGAAGTGGCGGAGATGCTCAGCGTTCCGATCGGAACAGTGAAGACCCGTCTTCGCGACGGCATGATCCGCCTGCGGGACGAACTCGGAGTGGCATCGTGACCCCGCGCAAAGATGACCCCGCGAGCCTCTCGGGTGCCTATGCCCTGAATGCGCTCGGCGACGCTGACCGCAAGCGCTTCGAAGACCACCTTGCCGAGTCGGAAGAAGCGCGCAACGAGCTCACCGAGCTCAGCGACACCGCAGTGCTGCTCGGGATGGCGGTCGAGCCCGTGACTCCGCCCGCAACGCTGAAGGCCAGCATTATGGACTCGCTCACGTCGACGCCTCAGGTGCCGCGACTCGCGCCCGTCGCAGCACCGCGGGTTGAACGCAATTTAGGTAAGGCCGAGGCGAAGGCCCAGGCCCGCTGGTTCACCCGGCCCATTACCGTCCTCGTCGCTTCGGCGGCCGCAGTGGCCTTGGTCTTCGGCGGTGTTGCGCTTGCGAACACCCTGGGCCACACCGTCCAGCAGCAGGCGCAGGCCGACCAACTCGCGGCAATAAACGCGGCGGATGACTCGCAGCGTCAGGCCTCCGATGTGACAGGCGGTGGCTCCGCGACCC
>JBDUDZ010000114.1:0-7436 GCA_040002635.1 Rhodoglobus sp. | reverse complement strand
GTGGTCTCGAGACCGAGGCTCTTGTTAGCTCCGGTGATCAGTGTCGTTGTCATGCAGTCAATCCTGCGCCCGGCGACGACGGTCAGCCAGGCACCCTTCGACGGTGGGACTGGGAATACCCTGGCAGCGGTGGTTTTCCACCGCTATCGTCGCGCTGTTGTTGGCCGTGGCTAATCTCAGTGTCTCTACGACGGCTGGGGTGCGCAAACTTAGCCAAGGCCCGCCTGGAACGCGAACACAACTGCCTGCACCCGGTCACGCAGGCCCAGTTTCTGCAGGATTCGACCGACATGAGTCTTCACCGTCGACTCGGATAGCCACAGCTCCTCCGCAATCTCGGCATTGGATAGACCGCGCACGATCGCTCCGAAGACGTCTTGCTCACGATCAGTGAGTGACCGCAACTGCGCGACGGCGGCAAGATGGGCGGCATCGCGCTCTGACAAGTCTGCACTCGGCTGGCTGAGCGCACCGTACCGGCGCACCAGCTCGGCGGTGACCCGGGGAGCCAGCACAGCGTCGCCGGCGGCGACTGCGCGAACCGCAGCGAGGATGTCTTCGCTCGAGGAATCCTTGAGCAGAAAGCCGCTGGCACCAGCTTCCAGCCCCCCGAAGGCGTACGCGTCGATGTCGAAGGTCGTGAGGATGATCACCCGGGTGCCGGATCCACCCGCCGTGATCTCCCGAGTGGCCTCGATTCCGTCGCGGTGCGGCATTTGCACGTCCATCAGCACGATGTCTGGGGCCAGAGCTGCGGCCAGGGCGACTGCCTCCAGCCCGTCCCGGGCTTCCCCCACCACCTCGACCCCCTGGGCCGACCCGAGCACCATGATGAGACCGCTGCGGATCAGCGCCTGGTCGTCGGCGATGAGCACCCTGATAGCGCTGCTCACCGGCCCACCCCCGGCAGCACGAGGCGCACCGTCCAGTCTCGGCCTTCGTCGACGCCGGCCGTCAGGGTTCCACCGTAGAGTGCAGCCCGCTCACGCATGCCGAGAAGCCCGCGGCCCACGTGGTCGTCGTCGGGAGCGGCATCCCGCACGCCATCATTGTGCACCGAGACCGTGACGTCGGCCGCGGAATCGACGCGCACGTTCACGATGCTCGGCGTAGTCGAATGGCGCAGGGCATTCGTCAGTGCCTCCTGCACCACGCGGAACACAGTCATCTGCACGCCCGATTCGGCGGGCGCGTTGCCGGTGACAGTGAGTTCGACCGGCAGCCCGATGCCCCGGTAGACCGCCACCAGCTCGGCGAGGTCGTCGTAGCCCGTTCCCGATTGCATGGCTGCGGCGTGCGGGGCGGACTCCAGCACTCCCATAACCCTGCGCATCTCGGTGAGCGACGACCTGCCGACGCGTGCCACTTCGGCGATCGCCTCCCTGGCGCGCTGCGGCTCCCTGTCGAAAACCGCTTGGGCGCCGTCTGACAGCCGCACGATCACCGACAGTGAATGGGAGACGATGTCGTGGATGTCCCGTGCGATTCGAGAGCGTTCGGCGAGCGCCGCGAGCTGCGCCTGCTGGTCACGGTCACGCTCAAGCTGGCGGGCATGGTCGATCAGGTCGTTGATGTACCGTCGCCGGTGACCGACGTTGAGCCCCCAGAACAGCGCCACCATGACCACAAGAAGGGCCCAGCCCGCGTAGGTAGCGGCCGATGCCAGCCGCCCGGCTGTCGCGTCGGAGAACGACATGGGCACGATTAGCGATACGGCCGCGATAACCACAATCAGGGTCGCCGACACCGCGCTGAACTGCCAGGCCCGACGCGCGGAGTCGTACACCGCGATGGCGAATATGCAGTACGCACCGGCGAGCGTGCTCACGCCCGGATCAACAAGAACAAAGGGCACGCTCGCTACCAGGCAGATCGCATATGCGACTACCGGTCGGCGGCGGCGAAGCAGAGTAATCGCGACGCCGATGACAAGCACCGCGGTGGCGAGGAGGGCGAACACCGGTGCGGTAGTCGTCGGCGCGCTCGCGGCCACCAGCAGGGTGACGGTGTTCAGCGCCACCCAGCTGGCTCCCGTGAATGAGTCGGAAAGCAGGGGATGCCGCTGCCAGAACCGCACAACCCGCCCCGGGATGCGCGGCCAGCTATCGATCACGGCGTCAGTCTCTCACGACAGCCGCCGACGACGAGTTAGCGGCGATCGCCGGGCGGATCCCATTGTCGTCTCGCCCCCGACGCTTCGCAGCACGGCGATCGACGGCACGCTCGCGCAACACGTAGAGGGCGGGCAGCACCAGCAGCGTGAGTAGCGTCGACGACACGAGCCCGCCGATTACGACAATCGCCAGGGATTGCGAGATGAACGCGCCCCCACCGGTAAGCCCCAGCGCCATCGGCAGCAACGCGAAGACCGTCGCGCAGGCCGTCATGATTATCGGGCGAAGGCGCAGGCGCGCCCCGTGGATGACGGCCTCGTCGATACCCGATCCGTTTCTGCGGTATTCGTTTATCAGGTCGATCAGCACGATCGCGTTGGTCACCACAATTCCGATCAGCATCAGCATGCCGATGAGGGCGGGGATGCCAAGCGGCGTGCCCGTCACGATGAGCCCGACGATAGCCCCGGTTGCCGCGAGCGGCACCGACACCAGCAGAAGCACCGGTTGCACCAGCGACCTGAAGGTAGCCACCAGCACGATGTAGACGAGTGCGATAGCGATGACCATCGCGAGGCCCAACTGCGCGAACGAATCGTCTTGCTCCGCTGCAGCACCGCCCTGCGCGATTGTCACGCCACTGGGCAGCGTGAGACCGTCGACGGTCGCAGTGATCGCGGCCGATACCGCACCGAGATCGCCGCCCGTGGGCAGTACCGAGATCGTGATGGCCCGCACGCCATCGATGCGGGTGATAGTTGCCGGGGCGTTGACCACCGACACTGTCGCCAGGTCGCGCACCAGCACCGGGTGCGCGCGCAGCGCAGTCAGGTCACGCTGTTTCTGCGCGAGCGCGTCAAGCTTGGCCTGCTGGGCATCGCCGTCCGCGATCGACGTGCGCAGCTGGCCCAGCTGCTGGTCGAGCGAGACGAGGCTGGCTTGGGAGCCGCTCACGGCATCCTGCAGTTGTGCGACAAGCTGCGCATACTGGATCGCCGCGAGGTCGCCGGCCGTGACAGGGGTTGGGTCGGCAGCCGGCGGATTGGCGACGACGCTGGCGAGCTGCTGCTGCAACGCGGCGAGGCCGCTCGCCGCCTGTTGTCTCGCAGTCGCAAGCTGTGACAGCTGATCGGCAGCCGAACGCGCGGCGTCCTGGCGGGCGGAAGCAGACAGGTCATCCTGCTCGCGGGTGAGGGCGTCTGCCCCATCTTTCTGGGTGCGCTGCTGCTGCAGAGCCGACACCGGCAGTGGGAGCGCTCCGATAGCTGCGGGGCTGGAGCCTGTCGACTGCGAGCGCAGTACGAGGTCGAGGGTGCGGCCATCCACGCTCACTGTTCCCAGCCGCTGGCCTTCGACTGCGGCCGCTACCGCGGCACCGACCTCGGCCGAGCTGAACCCCTGGGCCGCAGCGGCCGTCTGGTTGACCACGACCTTCAGGATCGGCTTGTCGGCCTTGAGGTCGCTGGTGACTCGTTTCACACCATGGACTTGACCCAGCGCAGCAACTATCGAGTCGTTGGCGCGGGAAAGCGACCCTTCATCGTTGCCGGTAACCGTCACATCGATCGTGGAACTGGCGGCTTGCGTCGCCTGCGTTTCTACAGTGATCGTGTCGGCATGGGGCAGGTCGCCGACCGCGGCCTTGAGCGACTTAAGCGCGACGACCGGGTCGGCATTTTTGGCCACCACCACGTCGACGAGCACGGGAGCGCCATCCGCTCCGACTGTCGTCTGGTACGACTGGACTTCGTCGACCCCGGCCACTTTCCTCTCGAGGACGACGGCCGCATCGTCGGCCGCAGCGAGTGTCGCACTCGGCGGCATCGTCATCCGCACCTGGATGGCGCGCGCATCGGCGAAGCCACCGAGAAGATCCGTCTTCAGGAAGCCCGCGGCTACCAGGCTGCCACCGAACGCGAGGCACGCGACTATGACCATTGTCACGGGGCGGCGCAGGGCAAAGCCGAGCACCGGCAGGTATGCGCGCTGGAATCGGGTGGTGCGCTCCGGTGCCTGCGGCACTGGGCCTGAACCGGCGATCGCCGCGCGGACCGGTAAGGCCTCGAGCTCGCCCAGGTTCGTGGCTGCCGATGGTTTGCGCATGAACCAGTACGCGAGCACCGGCACCAGTGTCAGTGACACCACGAGGGAGGCGAGCAACGCCACCGAGACTGTGACGGCGAACGGGCGGAACAACTCGCCCGCGATGCCGCCGATAAATGCGACGGGAAGGAACACCGCGACAGTTGTCAGAGTGGATGCGGTTACCGCCCCTGCAACCTGCGCGACCGAGGCACGCACACTCGCTGGCGTGAGCCCCTCCGCACCCTTTCGGCGCGTGATGTTCTCGATCACGACTATCGAGTCATCGACAACCCGACCGACGGCGACAGTCAGTGCGGCGAGCGTCAGGATGTTTAGCGAGAACCCGCCGACGCGCAACCCGATGATGGCGATGAGCAGCGACATCGGGATGGAGATTGCCGTGATGACTGTCGCTCGCGGCGAGAGCAGGAACACCAGGATCACCAGGATCACGAACAGCAACCCGAGTCCGCCTTCGACTGACAGGTCGTGGATCGACTGCTCGACCATCGTCGACTGGTCGAACACGACGTGGGAGGTGGCCCCATTACCCAGTTGGGCGAGCACAGCTGCTGTCGCATCCGCTACGGCGTGCGAAACTCCCACCGCGTTCGCGTCAGGCGTTTTCGTGATTGTCAGTCCGATAGCCGGCTTACCGTCGGCTCGCGAGATGGAGCTCTCGTCGACGGGTGCCAACTCGACCTTCGCAACCTGGGAGAGGGGCACCGGCCCGTCAAGTGTCGGGATGGGCAACGCCGCGATGTCGGCGATCGTCGAGTTCTCCTGACCGACTTCGATCGCGAACGCAGACTGGCCGTCGACGCTCGTGCCAGCTGGCACGAGGGCGCCCGTGGTCCGCAGCAATGCCTCGACGACTGCCGGGTCGATGTTGTGGGCTGCCAGCGCCGTGGGGTCGGAGGTGACGAGCACCCGCTGCTGAATAAGGCCTGCGACTGTGACGTCGCGCACGCCCGGCACCTTCTTGATCGCCGGAACCAGCACGTCTTGCACGTGCCCGGCGAGGGTGTCGAGCGGCTCGTCGCTGGTCATCGCGAGGGCAAGCACCGGAATGTCGTTGGCACTCCCCGAGAAAATCTGCGTACTGACGCCATCGGGGCCGCCCTGCAGGGCATCGGAAGCCGCCGACTTCACGTCTGCGGTGACCTTCGTGGCATTGAGCCCGAACGCCCATGACACGGTCACCTGCGCTGAGCCGTTCGACGTGCTCGAGCTCACCTTGTCTACACCTGGCACCGCCGTCAGTGCCCGCACGAGCGGAGTCACCACCTGCTGGTCGAGGGTCGCCGACGAGAAACCGGGTTTCGCGACAACGACCACTGCCGAGGGCTGTTCCAGCGCCGGAAGCAGCTCCTGCTTCATCGAGATGGTGGCGGCCAATCCGAGGGCTGCGATGAGCACGCTCAGTAGGGCGACGATTGCACGGTTCGCCAGGCTCAGGCGAGTGAACAGGGACATGGTGGACTTCCTTGGGTCGTGGAACTCCTACACGCTAGATTTCGTCGCGCCACTCGCGCGTCCCCACGATTGACCATCTGCGGCGAAGCAGATAGTCCTCAGGTACCACCCGCCCGCCAACAGGGGCACGACCTCGCAAATCTTTACATTCCGCGAACACAATCCGCATCCTTCTCTGGGTTTCGATCCGTAGCGTGAAGCGCGAACGAGTCGAGAGCATTCTCGGCAACTCACGCTCAATTGGTTAGACCCGTAGAAGGAGAAATACATGAACAGGCTCGTTATCGCAGGAGCAACAGGCTTCATCGCGCTCGCTGCCGTAGCCGGTGTTGCCGGAAGCGCGAACGCGGCAACTCTGTCGTCGGCGGACTCCGCGCCCGCCCACGCTAAGGCGACTGTCGCCTCCGTTCAGGCCGCGTCAGCGACGCGCACGTCGAAGCTCATCAGCAACATCGGCAAGATAGAAACCCGAGTAGCGGCAGCCAAGCACCTGACCGCAGACGAGCAGGCAACGATCAAGACCGCGCTGGATGCAGACATCACCGCGGTGCAGACCGGTGCTGCCACAGTGGCCGCAGACACCACAGTGAAGCAGGCCCGCACTGACTCGCGGGCGACCCTGGCTTCGGGCCGAGCTGCTGTCAAGGCCGAGGTGAAGGTCATCAAAGACGACAGGGCCGCGCACACCACGCCGTAATTTTTGGACGCGCCCCGCGAGCAAATCATCACTCGGCAAACTCTTTTGAAAAATAACGGTTCGATAACTAGACAGCGTTACCGTTCCGTTATACATTGATGGAGCAGAAGTTGTTTGCTGTGGCAGCTGCTGCGGAATGTGATTGCAGGACACTCTTGGTGCAAGGGAGAGGGTCGGTTCCAAGCCTCTGGAACCGACCCTCAATCCTGTTAACGACGTAATGCAATTCGGCCCCAGTCGGTGCAGATGCATAGAGTTGGGCTGTGAGCGACAAGACCGCGACGGTGGCCGCCTGGGAGGCCCTCTTCCGCGCCCAGGTATCCGTGCTCCGGCAGCTGACTGTGGAGTTCCCCGAGGGGGATCTGTCGTTCACCGAATACGACGTGCTTTTCAACCTGTCACGCCAGCCCGGCCGCCAGCTGCGCATCCGCGATCTCAACCCCCACCTTCTGCTCACGCAGCCGAGCGTGAGCCGACTGGTTGACCGCCTCGTAGCCAAGAATCTGGTGCGAAAGACGACGGACCCGAGCGACGGCCGTGGCACTATCGTCTGCCTCACTGACGACGGCTACAACCTGTTTCGCAAGGTCGCGGTTACCCACATCGAGTCGATCCACCAACGCATGAGCACCTTGACCACCAAAGAACTAAATACCCTCGAAAAGCTCACCGACAAGCTGCGGCTGAACGCTTCCCGGTCGTGAGTTCCGCCGACCCAGAAGACATTGCGGGTCGGTCCGGTGCGCGGGGCCGGCCCAGCATCGTCTGGCTCCGGGACGACCTGCGCCTCACGGATAACCCTGCACTCGTGGCGGCAGTGGAGCGGCGCGAGCCGGTGGTGGTGCTCTATGTGCTGGATGACGTGAGCCGCGGCATCCGCCCCCTCGGTGCAGCGGCGCGCTGGTGGCTGCACGGCTCGCTCGCCGCGCTCGATGCCAGTTTGCGCGAGCTCGGCGGATCATTGACTCTGCGCCGCGGACCAGCCGACGAAGCGCTGCCCACTCTCGCCGCGGAAACGGATGCCGGGGCCGTCTTCTGGAACCGCCGCTACGGCGCCGCCCGCG
>JBDUDZ010000113.1:0-7446 GCA_040002635.1 Rhodoglobus sp. | reverse complement strand
GGGCCCGCCGCAAAGGAAAAGCGGGGACTGGATCGGCTGCGGCGTACGTAACTGCCTCGCGGGCCGCGGCGATCGCGGCATCCGAGCGCCCGAGTGCCGACAGCGGCATGGCAGTGGACAGTGCGAGGATCGCGGCACGCGCAGACTCCGACTCGGTCACTGGTCGCGCATCAACAAGCTGTTCTGCCGCGAGCCCGGCCTCTTCGAGGTTCAACAGCAGCACCGCGCGCGCGAGAGCGAGGGAGTTCGCGAGCGATGGATGCTTCGCCACAGTCTCGTCCAGTAGCGAAATGCCGCGACTGTTGCCGAGCAATTCGCCCGCGTATGTGCTCGCCCGCGCGGTCGCGATCATGCCGGTGAGTTTCTCAGCTCCGGGATCGTCGGCGTCAGATGCCGCCGCCCGCTCCAGAAGCTCAAGGGCAAGCGAGTTGCGACCCATCAGGCCCTGGGCCTCACCCTGCAGGTATAGCATCTCCGCTGCGGGGCCCCCGGCGAGGACTGCCGCTGCGGCAAGACGCGACACCGCTTCGAGATCGTGGGCGAAGAATGCAAGGTGTGCCGCGCGGGCAAGAAGAACGGGATCGCTGGGCTCACCGGCATCCAGGCGCCAGACGGCAACCCTCAACTCGTCTTCGTCAGACATCGGGCGTGCGGCGATGATGTCGGCCTGCTCGAGCAGGTTGTCGATGATCCTCAAACGCGATAGCGACGATCGCACAGCGGCAACGTACTGCGGATGCGCGAGGGAGACGAGCAGGCGGTCTCCGACTTCAGCGACGGTGACGATTCCCGCCGCTTCCAACCGGATGACCCGCTTACGCGCCGAGTCGATTGTGATGTCTGATAACGCAAGCGGCTGGCAGGCCGCCAGGCGTTCGACCAAGGCGAGGTCGAGAGGGTCGAGGTGCTGCAGTCGCGAGCGGATGAGGTCGTGCAGGCCCGGCGTACCAATCGGCTCGCCGAGAAGCTGCCAGACGCCGTCGGCGAGCACCAGCTGGCCTTCCTCGATTGCGCCGAGTACGAGCTCCCGGAGAAAAAGCGGGTTCCCGCCAGACATTGCGTGCAGATCCACGGCAGTACGGTGCGAGATGGGGTTCGAGAGAACCTGGCCCAAGACCGCCTCATAGCCCGCCAGGTCGAGCGGCGGTACATCGATGCGCAGGGCGCTGCTGTTCGTCCACATCGACAGGATCGCGTCCGGAAGCGGGTCGCCGTTTCTTATCGTGGCAATCAGACGCAGCGAGCCCGCGGCCAGCAGCTGTGACACGACAGCGAGCGACAGGGAGTCGAGGAGCGACAGATCGTCGATCACCATCAGCACTCGCCTGCCCCCGGCCATCAGGTCGATTGACCTGCGCACCTGCTCGAACAGCACGACGGAGTCCCGCGCAGCGGCAGCCAGATCAATCGGTTCACGGGACAGCGCGGGTGCCAGCGCACCGAGCGGGATGGATGCCATCGTCTCGCTTGCGGTAACGGGCACGGTTAACCAGCCGTCAGATTCGAGCAGGGCGGCTGTTTCGGCGGCTAGCCGTGTTTTGCCGACGCCAGACGGTCCGCACAGGATGACAACGGATGCCGCGGGCGAGCGTAGCGTCGCCGTGATTCGCTCGAGCAGCCCCTGTCGCCCCACCAGCGGCCACGCGGATTGCAGTTCGCTCACCGTCGCTGTCCTTCAACTCGTCCCGGACGTCGGATCGTCCGTTCGCTGAGCGAGAGCCTATCGTCTCGCTCTCCGCGACCCCGCTGAGCCTAGGTAGACCCGGGCCGACTAGGTAGTGCGCGACAAACAGTTGAGCAAGTCCTGCCCATCCCGCCGGAGGCGTGCTCGCAGATTCTTGTCATACGCGGAACCCCGCACCAACTCTCAACAAAGGACAACACCATGAACAGCACCACCAAGAAGCTCGCCGGCGCAAGCCTCCTCGCCCTCACCGTTACCGGCCTCGGTTTCACCTCTGCCGCTGCCGCCAACGCCGATCCCATCCCAGCCCCAGCTGCAGACGCCTACATCGGCTCACAGGACACCATGCTCTCGGTGGATGCCGCTAGCGGCGTCTTCGCCAACGACGAGTGCAACGGCGGCGTGCCGACCATCGGCTCGATCGCGAACTTCGTCAACGGCGAGCTCGACCTTCACGTCGACGGCTCATTCGACTACACGCCGGCCGCTGGCTTCATCGGTCAGCGCACGTTCGACTACGAGCTGCTGTGCGACGGCGTCTCCGCCGGCTTCGCGACCGCGGCAATCGTGTTCGGTCCCACGGTTCCGGTCGGTGCGGCCGACTCGTACTCCACGCCGCAGGACACGACGCTGACCATCCCGGCCAACGGCGTGCTCGCCAACGACACCGGCGCTCTTGCCGTAATCGACGCGAAGGATCTCCCTGAGGGCTTGACCCCGCAGTTTGACGGCAGCTTCGTCTACGCGCCTCCCGCCGGTTTTGTCGGCGATGTCAGCTGGTCGTACCGCATGTCTGATGGCACCGACACGTTCAGCGACTGGATCCTCGTCACGATTTCGGTCACGCCGGTAGCGCAGACGATGATCCCCACCGACGCCGACGCGCAACTGCCGACTCTCGCCTACACGGGCGGGTCGGATGTCACGACCTGGCTGCTCGGCCCGGCGTTCGCCTTCCTCGGCCTCGGTGCCGCGGCCGCCCTCGTCGCCCGCCGTCGCGCGCGCGTCTCCTAGTCACCCACCTACGACAGAAAGCAGAACGAAATGAACCTCTTTACGGCAATCAAAGACATGGGCAGCATGATGAATGCAGCGCCCGACCTGCTCGAATCCGCAAACCGACTCGCCGAGAACGCGAAGGTGCAGCAGGCGCAGGCACAGGCGCCGATCACGGCGGCGGAGCCTTCGGCGGCGGCGCTCGCCCCCATTGCGGGCGTTGACCTCCCGGTTTACGTGCGGGTCTCGAAAGGCATCGCGGCATACGGCTACGACGCATCCAAGCTCCCGCTGGTCGCCTCGGCCTATGGCGTCTCTGCCGCCAGCTGGGCGATCGCCCAGTCGGGATGGGCTGCCCGCATCCAGCAGGATGCCGCGGTCGGCGCTCGGTTCAACCAGCTATACGCGGGGGTGTGACGATGGGCTTCCTCGACAACTACTTCAAGCTGACGTCGATGGCAGACGAGATGAGCGAGAAGTCAGACGTCGGCGCGAGCCTGGCGTCAATGCAGTCGAAGCTCGACGGGCTCAACGCCTCCATGACCGCCCAGGCCACCCAGACGGCAGCGGCAAACGATCCGGCAAGCCAGGCCAGGCGCGTGGATGCCACGGCAACCGTCACGGCGTCGCGCCCCAGCGGCGCGCAGGTGAATGGCGCGCTGGTCATACAGCTCGACCTGCTCGTAATGCTGCCCGCTGGCGTACCGATGCCGGTCTCGCACTCCACGCTCGTGCCGCAGCTTGCGCTGGGCAAGGCGCAGGTCGGTTCCCGGCTCGCGGTCAGCCTCGACCCGGCGAACCCGGCATCGCTCGTCGTCGACTGGAATCGCGCCGCGTGACCGCATCGACAAGGCCGGCCTCCCGTCACGGGTGGCCGGCCTTTGTTGCGTCTGCGCTGGCTTAGGTAATCGCTCTCTCGCAGTTGAGTAATCGCTGCCCATCCCCGGGATGACCCGATCCGAGAACCTGTAATCACGCCGGCACACGGCACCACTTCTCACCAACAAAGGACACACCATGACCAGCATGATCAGGATCGCCAGCGTCGGCCTCATGGCCCTCGGAATCGCCGCAACCGGGCTCGTCGGCACCGCCGCCGCCCAGGCCACCGGCTTGCCGCCTGTGGGCCAGGAGGACTTCTACTCGATGCCCCAGGGCGGCACGCTCACCATCGCGGCCCCGGGCGTACTTGCCAACGACTCGGATGCCGAGGGCGACGCACTCCACGTCGGCAACTCGTTCAACTACCAGGGCGCCGACTCGGTCTCGGTCAACCTCGACGGTTCGTTCAGCTTCACGCCGGCGGCATCCTTCTACGGCCAGGGTAGCTTCAGCTACTACCCGTCCGACGACACCAACTGGGGCGCCGAAGTCACCGTGCACATCACTGTCGATCCCACCGTCGTGGTTGCCCCGACGGCCCCTGTCGCAAGCGACGACAGCTACTCGACACCGAAGGGCGTCACGCTCACGGTGCCCGCCGCATCCGGGCTGCTCGCCAACGACAGCGTCCCCGCTTACATCGGCGCTGTCAACGCGCCCGACGGTGGCGTCGTAGTGCAGCAGGACGGCAGCTTCGTCTACACGCCACCGGCCGGTTTCGTCGGAACCACGATGTTCGGTTACCGCACGACCGATGGGGTCACCCAGAGCAACGATGCCATGGTCACCATCACGGTGACCGACCCTTCAGTTCCTCCGGTGCAGACAGTGGCGCCGATTGCAGTCGACGATCACTATTCGGTGCAACAGGATACGCAGCTGGTAATAGACGCGGCATCCGGCCTGCTTGCCAATGACAGCGACGGCGGCAACTCGGGCTTCGTCGTCGACGGGGTGACTGCCGGACAGGGCGGCACCATGGTCGCAGCCGTCGACGGCAGCTTCGTCTTCACGCCCACCGCCGGTTTCGTCGGAACCGTCCACCTTGTGTACAGCAATCTCGCCGGCGGTATCGGCAGCAACTTCGCGAATATCTACATCGTCGTGACGGCGGCGCCCGCGCCCCCGGTCGACCCCGGCCCCGTCATGCCTGTCGCGAACGCCGACAGCTACACGACCCCCATGGACACTCCGCTCTCCGTTGATGTTGCGGGCGGACTTCTCGCCAACGACAACAACGCCATCGCCGTGGCCGAGAATGACACGCCAGCGGGGTTGTCACTCAACCCCCAGGGCGACTTCGTCTATACGCCCGCCGCTGGTTTCGTGGGCACCGTCACGTTCAACTACACCGTCACCGATGGCATCACTCCGAGCCTTCCCGCCACGGTCACCATCGTGGTGACAGCGCCGGTGGTCACCGGCACCACTGTGGCAACGGTGGGCACGCCCGACGATGCCGGCCAGTTGACGACGCTCGCCTATACGGGCGGGGGCCCGTCTACCGGTCTGCTCGCGTCTGCGGTAGCGCTCTTCGGGCTCGGCTTATTCGGACTCTGGATCTCTCGCCGCCGCGCCGCCTGAATGAGCATCGAAGGCCGGGTTTCCCAGGGGGAAGCCCGGCCGTTTCGTTGCTCGCCGGCGGAACTAGGTAGTGCCGACGAGGTAGTTGAGCAATCACTGCCCATCCCCCGTTCCGCACCAGCCGCCAACCTGATAACAGGCCGCAACGGCCACCCACGTACTCCCAACGAAAGGTTTCACCGATGTCTCCCTTCACCTCCACCTTCAGCAAGTCCGCCATCGCCAGTGTCGCCATTGCGGCGGCAATCGCCCTTCCCCTCATGGGGTCGTCAGCCGCTTTCGCGGGTGACGCCTACTTCGCCCCCACCGCAGTCGACGACGAGTACTCCACAGTGCAAGACACCGTGCTCACTGTCGGCGGCGTCGGGGTAGTCGCAAACGACTTCTCGGGCGATGCCGGCGAGCTTCTCATCGACTACATGTCGCTGCCCAGCTCCGGGCACATCAGCGGCCTCGGTTCGGACGGCTTCTTCACTTTCACCCCTGATGCAGGTTTCGTCGGGGACGTGACAATCACGTATGCAATCAAGGACCAACTCTCCGGCTTCTCCAGCAACGCAGCGAACGTCGTCATCCACGTGACAGCTGCCCCGGTGAAACTCATCGGTGCACCTGACTTCTACACCACCCCGATGGACACGCCGCTCGTGGCTCACGCCGACAGCGTCATCCTCAACGACCCCGACATCACGTACGTGGGCGGTAATGATGACGCGACCGGCGAGATTTCAATGAACAGCTACGGTGAGTTCGACTACACGCCGGCTGCAGGCTTTGTCGGTACCAAGACGTTCAACTACTGGCTCGACGACGGCGTGGGTCACGTCAGCGACCCGATCCTCGTGACGATCACGGTGACCGCGCCCACGCCCCCGGTGATCCCGGGCAGCACGATCCCGCTAGACCCCCAGGTTCCCACCGACGAGGGTCTCCCGACTCTTGCCTACACCGGCGCCACGACGAGCTGGCTCGTCGCCCCGGCGCTGGTACTGCTCGCTGCGGGCCTCGGGGGCATCTGGTTCGGCGCCCACCGTCGCCGCACCGCAGCCCTCTAACCACACCCCACCGGTATCCCGCGTCCCCAGGGCGCGGGATACCGCTTATACCGAAAGGCATCCCATGAACCGCGTCAATGCACAGGGCATCATCGTCACCGCGCGCCTCGTGGGTGTTCACCCCGACGGTGATTCGGCCGTCGAACTCGAGTTCCTGGTTTCGCTGCCCACGGGCATCCAGATCCCTGTCGCCTGCACCGTCACCCTGCAACGCAGACAGCGCCCCTATGCACGGGTCGGCTCGACGGTTTCCGTCGACCTCGACCCCCAACTGCCGCAGTCGCTGCGCATCGCCTGGGCGAAGGCCGCCTGACGCGTCAGATCTTGCGCAGCAGCACGCTCGACACCGCATGGTCTGTGCCTTTGCGCAGCACCAGTGAGGCGCGGGGTCGTGTGGGCAGGATGTTCTGCACCAGGTTGGGCCCGTTGATGCTGTCCCAGATGGTGCGGGCCCGCGTTCGCGCTTCATCCTCGCTGAGCGAGGCGTAGCGGTGGAAATACGACTTGGGGTTTGCGAAGGCCCCGCGTTGGAGGCTGAGGAAGCGCTCTTCGTACCAGCGGGCGATGTCGCTGGTGCGGGCATCCACGTAAATCGTGAAGTCGAAGAGATCGCTGACCGCGAGCCGACGACCGGGGGCGGGCGGTTGCAACACGTTGAGGCCCTCGACGATGAGCACGTCGGGGGCATTCACCACGATCTCTGCGTCTGGCACGATGTCGTAGGCGAGGTGGGAGTAGAAGGGAGCCCGTACGACGGGGGCACCGCTTTTGACCAGGCTTACGAAACGAAGAAGCGCTCGCCGGTCGTATGACTCTGGGAACCCTTTTCGGTCGAGGATGCCGCGGCGCTCCAATTCCGCATTGGGAAACAGGAACCCATCAGTCGTCACCAACTCAACCCGGGGCGTGCCCTGCCAGCGGCTGAGAAGTTCGCGCAGGAGCCGTGACACAGTCGACTTGCCGACCGCCACCGAGCCGGCGACTCCGATCACGAACGGGGTGCCGGCCGAGCGTGCGCCGAGGAACGCGGTGGTGGCCGCGTGCAGTTGCTGGGCGCCCTCGACGTACAGGCTCAACAGCCGGCTTAAAGGGAGGTATACCTCCTCGACTTCCACGAGGTTGAGGGAGTCGCCAAGTCCGCGCAGTTCGACGATCTCGGTTTGGCTCAGGGATGCTTCGACGGTGGGCGCGAGGGCCGCCCAGTCGCTGCGGTCGAGTTCGACGAACGGCGAGACGTGGCCGTTG
>JBDUDZ010000112.1:0-7455 GCA_040002635.1 Rhodoglobus sp. | reverse complement strand
AGGGTCTCGTCGAGGCTGCCGAGCACGCTCACCGCGGTGCGCACCACATCCATCGGATGCGCCGACAGCGGCAGGTCGTCGATTGCACGCTTGACCGTGGGGTCGAGGTGGCGCAGCGACCGCTCGAGGGTCTCGAACCCGGCCAACTCTTCGGCGGTCGGCAGCTCGCCCTTCCAGAGGAGCCAGGCCACTTCCTCGAACGTGCGACTTGCCGCGAGCTCCTGCACGGGATAGCCGCGGTAGAGCAGCGAATTCGTCTCCGGGTTGACCTTGGAGACCGCGGTGTAGTCGGCTATGACCCCCGCGAGCCCCTTCTTGACGGCGTTGGGCTCAGTCATTGCGTGCTCCCGGGGTCTCGAAGTTGAACACCGACGTGTCGAAGGCGTTGTACGACTCGTAGTCGAGCAACTCATACAGTCTCGCCCGAGTCTGCATTCCGGGCACCTCCGAATTGAGTGAGCCTTCGGCGGCGAGCGCGTCGAGGCCACGCTCGGCGGCGCCCATCGCGATGCGCAGCAGTGACACCGGGTAGATCACGATGTTGATGCCGACGTCGGCGAGCTGCTGGGTGGTGAACAGTTCGCTCTTGCCGAACTCGGTCATGTTCGCGAGGATCGGCACGTCAATTGCCTTCCGAACCGCGTCGAACTCGGCCAGGTCGGCCATCGCTTCGGGGAAGATCGCGTCTGCTCCCGCGTCGACCAGTCGCTTCGCTCGCTCGATCGCCGCGTCAAGGCCGTCAATGGCCCGGATGTCGGTGCGGGCCATGATCAGAAAGTTCGGGTCGCGCCGGGCATCCACTGCCGCGCGGATGCGCTTGGTCGCCGCGTCGATGCCCACGACGTCCTTGCCATCGAGGTGGCCGCAGCGCTTGGGATTGACCTGGTCTTCGATGTGGAGGCCGGCAACTCCGGCATCCTCGAGCTCTTGCACCGTGCGGGCCACGTTCATCGGCTCGCCGAAACCGGTGTCGGCGTCGATAAGGGCAGGCAGGTCGGTCATGCGGGCAATCTGGCGACCTCGAGTGGCGACTTCCGTCAGGGTGGTGAGGCCCACATCCGGTAGCCCGAGATCGGCCGCGATCACGGCTCCCGAGATGTAGACGCCCTCGAAGCCCTTGTCTTGGATGAGGCGTGCGCTCAGCGGATTGAACGCGCCCGGAAAGCGCAGCAGCTCGCCGCTGGCCAGGCGGGTGCGGAACGCCGCGCGCTTGTCGGCCGGTGTCACGTGGGAGTAGAGCATCAGAAGATCCCCTTCGGGGTGTTGGCCGGGAAGTTGCCGTTGACGGTCAGCCCGCTCAACTCTTTCAGGGTGGCGAGCGACTGCGCAGTGTCGAGGAACCGCTCGATCTCGCCGCTCGCGAGCACGCCCTCAGCGAGCGTACGGAACTTGTGGATGTACTGCTCGCGCCCAAATGGACGCGCTCCGAGCGGGTGCGCGTCGGCCACCGCGATCTCGTCGATTACCCGCGATCCGTCAGTCAGCTCGATCTCGACCCGGCCGCCGAAGGCCTTCTCGCCGGTGTCATTCGAGTGGTACCGGCGGGTCCACTCCTCGCCTTCGACCGTGGAAACCCGCTGCCACAGGGCAACGGTGTCGGGGCGACTGGCTCGCTCTGGCGCGTACGAGCGCTCGTGATCCCACTGCCCGTCCTGCAGGGCGACGGTGAAGATGTAGGGCAGCGAATGGTCGAGCGTCTCGCGGCTGGCCGTCGGGTCGTACTTCTGCGGGTCGTTGGCGCCTGAGCCGATCACGAAGTGCGTGTGGTTGCTTGTATGCAGCACCACCCGGTTGATCGTCGCCTCAGACAGCTCAGGATGCCCGTGCTTGAGCCTGCGCGCGAGGTCGATCCACGCCTGCGCCTGGTACTCGGCGGAATGCTCTTTCGTGTAACTGTCGAGGATCGCGGTGCGCGGTTCACCGTATTCAGGCAGGGGCACCTGGTACGCGGCATCCGGCCCGTCGAGGAGCCAGGCGATGACGCCGTCCTCACCCTCATAGATCGGGGTGGGGCTGGTCTGGCCGCGCATCGCCCGGTCGACGGCCTCGACTGCCATCTTGCCTGCGAAGGCCGGAGCGTAGGCCTTCCAGGTGGAGATCGCACCTTTGCGCGACTGCCGCGTGGCCGTCGTGGTGTGCAGCGCCTGGCCGATGGCGTGGAAGATCGTCTCCGGCGGCAGGTGGAGAAGGGTGCCGATGCCGGCGGCGGCCGACGGGCCGAGGTGGGCGACATGGTCGATCTTGTGTTTGTGCAGGCTGATCGCCTTCACGAGGTCGATCTGGATCTCGTAGCCTGTGACAATTCCCCGCAGCAGGTCGGCTCCGCTCGACCCGAGGTGCTGAGCAACTGCCAGGATCGGCGGGATGTTGTCGCCCGGGTGTGAATACTCGGCGGCAAGGAACGTGTCGTGGAAGTCGAGTTCGCGCACCGCGACCCCGTTGGACCAGGCTGCCCACTCCGGGCTGGTGCGCCGACCGCTGCCGAACACGGTCGATCCCGCGCCGCCCAGCGAAACCGGGTGGGCCTCGGCCTGCGCGCGGGCCGCGATGACCGGTGCCCGCGAGAGCGATGCCGCAGCGACCGCCGCGTTGTCGATAATCCTGTTGATCACCATGTCGGCGACCTCGGGCGTCGGCTCGATTCGCTCGGCTGCAACCTCGGCGATCTTCCAGGCCAACTGCTCCTCGCGCGGGAGGTTTTCATTGCTGCGGTGCACGCGCACATCGTGGAGCTTCATGCTTTCAGGCTACTCGGCAGCCAAGACCCCTCCGCCCAGGGTTCCGGTCTCGGCTGATCCCCGGTGAGTCCTGCTTCCGCACCGGTGGTCGATCAGCGGTATCGGCGGCCCTCATCCCGACGGAACAGCACGAGAACGAGCACCAGCAGCACGACGATCGCGGCGATCAGGCCGAGCCAGATCGCCGGCGAGAGATCGCCGCCCTGCACCACCCAGATCACGAAATCGCGGGCCTGCCGGGAGGGGAGAAACTGCGACAGCGCGTTCAACCAGTCGGGGAACAGCAGCGGCGGGAGGAACAGCCCGCCGCCGAAGGCCAGCGCGAAGAAGGCCACCTGAATCACAGCAATGGCCGCCTTCATGGGCAGGGAGTAGCCGATCACCATGCCGAGCAGCATGAACGGCAGGGATGCGACGGCGATCGCCACCAGGCCGAGCACGAGGTGCAGCGGGTCGACCTGCGCCTTAGTGAGCAGCGCCCCGATGATCAGCAGCGGGATGAGCGCCACCAGTGCAGTGAGACCTGTCGAGAAGATGTGCGCGAGCACGCGCGCGATCCCGGGAGCCGGCAGTGTTCGCAGGTAGGGCTCCCACGGCTTCTCGCGGTTCTCTGCGATGCCGAGCCCGAAGCTGAAGAGACTGCCGACCATCACCGAGAACACGCTCATCGAGATGATCGCCTGGGTCGCGTAGAGCGGATTCTGGGCGACGCTAGCCTGCGGCACCACGAAGAACAGTAGTGCGAGCCCCGGGAACACCAACGTGCCGATGATGGCGATCGGGGTTCGGGCGGTCTCGATGAGCGAGTACTTCGCATGCGTGAGGGTGAGGGAGAGAACCGACATCAGCGTGCGCCTTCCGTGAGGGTGAGAAATGCTTCTTCGAGGGATGCCCCGCGCACGGTGAGGCCGCGGAACGGGATGCCCGACCGCACGAGCGCGACGAGGAAGGCATCCGAGTCCTGGACGAAAAAGGTGTCGCCCTCGTGCCGCGTCACCCCGGGCAGGGCGGCGACCAGCGCCGGCTCGGGCGTCGTGAGCCGCACCAGCCGCACACCGACGCGGTCGAGCACGCCCCGCAGCGAGTCGTCGGCGAGCACCCGCCCCTGGCCCATCACGATCACCCGTTCGGCGAGCGCCTCGATCTCCTCGAGGTAATGGCTGGTGAGCACCACCGTTGCGCCGCGATCGTGCTGGGCGCGAAGCGCGTCCCAGAGGGTGCGCCGAGCATCCACATCGAGTCCGGTGGTCGGCTCGTCGAGCAGCACGAGGCTCGGGTTGCCGACGAAGGCCAGCGCGACACTGAGCCGGCGCTTCTGCCCACCAGACAGCGAGCCGGTCTGACGCTTCAGCAGGTCGCCGAGGCCGAACTCGTCGGCAAGCTGCGCGGTCGCCACGCGGTGCTCGAAATGAGCGCCGACGAAGTCGATAACCTCGCCTACCCGCAGCGGGTCGGGCAGCGCCGTCTCCTGCGGCGTGCTGCCGAGCAGCTGGCGATTGTGGGGATCGGTGGGCGGTCCGTCGAAGAGCCGCACCGTGCCTGAGGTCGGCCGCCGCAGCCCCTGCAGCAGGGAGATGATCGTCGTCTTGCCCGCACCGTTGGGCCCGAGGAGGCCGAGGATCGTGCCTGATTCGATCTCCAGGCTCACGTCGTCGACGGCGGTGATATCGCCGAAGGTTCGGGTGACATGATCGAGGCTTGCCAATACGGTCATGATTGAGCTCCTAACAGGGCCCGGAGGGCGTCCGTGTAGTCCTCGAAGGCACGACGGCCGAGCTTCGAGAGCTCGAGGTAGGTGACCGGCGTGCGGCCCTCGTGCATCTTTGTGACGAGAACGTACTGGGCATCTTCCAGTTTGCGCAGGTGGGTGGAGAGATTGCCGGCGGTCATGTCGAGCAGTTCCAACAGGCGGGGGAAGGTGATGCTGTCGCCCTGGCCTAGTGTGGCAAGCGCCGACACTATGCGAAGTCGCGCCTGGGCGTGGATGACCGGGTCGAGCTCATCCATCAGCGCACCCGCCCGCGGGTGTAGAGCGCAACCGACAGCGCCCCGCCAAAGAAGACCGCACCGCCTGCGACAGCAAAGAACAGGTAGTTGTTGGGGTAACCGAAGAACGGCGCGATGAGGGCGACGACCAGAAGTAACCCGCCCATGACCACCGAGGGAACCGCGTGCCAAATCGCCCCGGCAAAGAGATAGGTGAGACCGATGATGATGCCGATGGCCGTCGGGAAGTAGATCGCTTGCAGACTTTCGGGCATGCCGTTGACGGACAGGCCGATCGCGAAGATGTAGACGGCAATAAACCCCGCAAAGCTGGTGATGCCGAACACGGTTCCGGTGAACGCGGCCGCGCGATTTGTGCGGATGCCGCGGCTGACGCCTGAGCCGATTTTCGCAGATACCGCAGTCGCCGCCGCCAACAGGGCGGCAAACGTGATCACGCCGACCGGCAGCGGCACGGAGAACCACGGCTTGGCGCCGTCGATGAGCCACAGCATCCCGAAGCCGAAGAACCAGGCGAGGCCCCAGGCGAGCAGGATCCACGGCACCCGTCGCGCCATCTGTCGAGGGATGCCACTTTGCTCTCGCTCCACGAGAGCGAGCATCGCCGCAGGGTCAAGCGGGGAGTCTTGGTCGAGGTCCTGATTCATGGCTACTTTGTATCACAAAGTACTTTGCCTGCACAACCGCTGGGCAGCCTCCCACCGGCTTACGATGAGAGGCTCATGATCGAGAACCCCGCCATCGTCGCAGTACCCATCACGTACCCGCCCGACCTCCCGGTCAGCCAGCGGCGCGACGACATCTCTGCGGCAATCCGGAATCACCAGGTGGTTATCGTCGCGGGCGCTACCGGCTCGGGCAAGACTACGCAGCTGCCGAAGATGCTGCTGGAGCTCGGCTATAACTCCATCGGGCACACGCAGCCCCGGCGCATCGCCGCCCGCACCATCGCCGAACGCATTTCCGAAGAACTCGGCCAGGAGGTCGGGCAGCTCGTCGGCTACCAGGTGCGCTTCACCGACCGCGTCGGCAAAGACACGAAGATCAAGCTGATGACCGATGGCATCCTGCTCAACGAGATCCACCGCGACCGCGACCTCAAGAAGTACGACGCGATAATCATCGACGAGGCGCACGAACGCAGCCTCACCGTCGACTTCCTGCTCGGCTACCTCAAGCAGCTGCTGCCCCGCCGACCCGATCTCAAGGTCGTCATCACCTCGGCGACGATAGACCCGGAAAGTTTCTCCAGGCACTTCGCCTCCCCCGCTGGCATTGGCGCCCCGATCATCGAAGTCTCCGGGCGCACCTACCCCGTCGAGATCAGGTATCGCCCGCTGGTCGCGGAGATCTCCGAAGACGAAGACGGCGAGGCTTCCGACGACCGGGACTACCTCCAGGGCATCAACGACGCCCTCGACGAGTTGGCCCGCGAAAGCGACGGCGATGTGCTGGTCTTCCTCTCCGGCGAGAATGAGATCCGGGATGCCGAAGACGCAATAAAGGGACGCAATCTTCCCAACACCGAGGTCCTGCCCCTCTACGGTCGCCTCAGCGCGGCCGACCAGCACCGCGTCTTCCAGCCCTCCACGGTTGCCGGCACCCGCCGACGGATAGTGCTGGCCACCAACGTCGCCGAGACCTCGCTCACGGTGCCCGGCATCCGCTACGTCATCGATGCCGGCACCGCGCGCATCAGCAGGTACAGCGTGCGGTCGAAAATACAGCGACTACCGATCGAGGCGATCAGCCAGGCATCCGCCAACCAGCGCAGTGGCAGGTCGGGGCGCACGAGCGATGGCATCGCGATCCGGCTGTACTCGGAGGAGGACTTCGCCAAGCGGCCCGAGTTCACCGAACCCGAGATCTTGCGCACGAACCTGGCGGCGGTCATCCTGCAGATGATTTCGCTGGGGCTCGGCGACATCGCGAACTTCCCGTTCCTGCAGCCGCCCGACTCCCGCGGCATCAAGGATGGTCTCGACCTCCTCAAGGAACTTGGCGCGGTGGACGGAAGACAGGCAATCACCCGCATTGGCAAGCAGCTCTCGCAGCTGCCGATCGACCCGCGGCTCGCGCGCATGGTCGTCGAGTCGAAGCAGCACGCGACGACACGCGAGGTGATGGCGATTGTCTCGGGGCTCAGCATTCAAGACCCGCGGGAGCGGCCGCTCGAGCGCCGCGCGCAGGCCGACCAGCAGCATGCCAGGTTCGTCGACCCGACCAGCGATTTCATCACCCTGCTTAACCTCTGGAACTACCTCGAGGAGAAACAGAAAGAGCTGTCGGGCAATGCATTCCGGCGCCTCGTGAAGTCGGAGTACCTCAACTACCTGCGGGTGCGGGAGTGGCAGGACGTGTTCCGCCAGCTTGCCCGCATGGCGAAACCACTGGGGCTAACCGTCAATGAGTCGCGCCTCCCGACCGAGCACAGCCCGGTCGGCGCTGGCGTCGCGGGATCGCGAAGCGATCCTCATAGCTCCAGCGCGGGCATCCACCGCTCCCTGCTGTCGGGCCTGCTCAGCCAGCTCGGCCTGAAAGATGCCGCGAAGAAAGACTATGTCGGCGCCCGAAACACTCGCTTCGTGATCTTCCCCGGCTCAGCTCTCGCCAAGAAACAGCCCGCCGCAATCATGAGCGCCGAGCTGGTAGAGACGAGCCGCCTCTTCGCGCGGATGAACGGGTCGATCGACCCCGCCTGGGCCGAACC
>JBDUDZ010000111.1:0-7457 GCA_040002635.1 Rhodoglobus sp. | reverse complement strand
CTGTGAGGCCATGTTCGATGCCTTTCTGGTCGACGTCGTTGACGACAGCGTCGCCACTTGGCGACAGGAGATAGTAGATCATACATGTGACGTATTGGCAACAGCGCCCTGGCGCGGGGCGCCGCGGTTCTATCTTCCCTGCAAAAGAGGGTTACTAACAGCGCGAATGTGCTCGCACCGACGTCGAGTGGGAGACGCTGGTCGGCGATCGTCGACAACATCCAGGGCGCTTTCACGCCGAAGGATCGGCGGTCGGTCGCAAGGCTCAGACGCCGTAGAAGCGCGACGCCGTGCGCCAAGACAACTGTTCGCGCTCCGCGGGGCTAGGGGCCAGCTCATCCAGCACCATCGACAGCCATCGGCCCGGGGACAACCGTCGGGGCAGCATCGACGAAACCGGCCAGTCGCTGCCCACCATCGCCCGGTCCGCGCCGAACGCATCGAGCGCGATCTCGAGCCACGGGCGAGCTGCGGAAACCAGTTCCTGGCCATCCCTCAACTCAGGGGGCATCCCCGACAGTTTGACGCTGACCTGGGGCAGAGCGGCTAGCGCGCGGATGTCCCGTTCCCAGGTTCCATCATCACCGGTTGCTACTGGCGGCTTGGCGAGGTGATCGAGCACTACAGGCAATTCCGGAACCTTTGCCAGCAGCGCCGTTAGTGCGGCACAGGGCGGCTGCCTCACGTCCCGACCTCTGGCTGGTTTGGTTAGCCGACGAAAGTGGTGGGGTCCCCGATGACGGTGATCCCCTGGGCGAAGTCGACGATCTGCGGGTCGGTGAGTTTGATGTTGTCCCAGATCTGGATGTTCACCGTGTGGTCTCCGGTGACGAACTGCACCTCTGTGACCGCGTCGTCGCCATCCGCGAGGGCGATGAGAGCCGGCTTGCCGTTGATGGTGACGTCGCGCTTGTCTTTGTCGTAGGTGAACGAGCCCTGCTGGGAGATTACGATGCTGCCGATGTAGCCCGCCGTGCCGTTCGGTGTCGAACCCGCGGCCTGCCCGGTCGGGGCGAGGACGAGGTTGTTCTTGTTCGACGTCGCTACGGCGAATCCCGCGGGGACCTTGTCGAGGTGGTATCCGTCAGGCTGGACACCGGTGTATGACACCAACTGCATGGCCGGCTCAACTGTCACCGAGTGTGTGCCGCCATCAATGCCGGCTTGAGTGGCGGGGGCCGTGTGCAGGGACGGCAGAATCGCGCCGCCAGCAATGACCGCGGCGAGGGCGAAGCCGCCGATGCCGCCGGCGGCCCACGCCTGCCGGCGATGTGCGCGATGTGCGGCGGCTCGGCCGCGGGCAACGTCCTGCTGCACGATGTCCTCTGTCACCTGTGGGGTCACAGGGGCCATGCGGCGCAGACGGTCAATCGTGTCCATATTCGTGTTCATTGTTCGTGCTCCATCAGTTTGTAGCGGTCAGAAAAAAGAAATGTGTGGCGATCATCGGACAGGAATGGCTGGTAACGGTTGGAAGGTAGATCTGGCAACTGGCGGAGTGAGGGCCGTGTTCAGTTTCGCCAGCCCACGGGCGGCTTGGCTTTTCACGGTTCCTGGCCGACAGCCCAGCGCGGCGGCGACCTGATCCACGCTGAGATCCTGCACATACCGCAACACCACGACCGCCCGCATCCGGGGTGGCAGCTCCTGCAGTGCAGCCATCAGCTGCGGGTCCAGGGCGGTTTCGGAGTGCGCAGCATACGTCTCAGGAACATCCGCGACACCGATCTCTCGTGCCACGAATCCTCTTCGCGATTGATCGATAACGATTGTGGTGACAGCCCGGCGCGCGTACGCACCCGGCGCTCCGTTGCGGATCTGATCCCATTTCCGGTACACCCGGATCAATGCCAGCTGCACCACGTCCTCGGCCAGATGCCAGTCGCCGCACAACAGGACGGCATATGCCCGTAACCCCGAACGGTGTGCGCGAACGAACCCCTCGAACTCCGTCTCATGCTCTGAACGCATCAGACCCCCTACACCGCATCAGGCGGTAGCTATTTACTCTCATACCGACTAAACGAGCCGGGCGCCGTCATCGGTTGCATTGCACGACTGTTCTTTGCCGGCGGCCCTTCGAAGCCAGGCCTTCGGGTAACACCAGATCGTTGTTCTCTTTTCGCGCCGCGTTCCTCGAACGCGCGATCAACTATTTCGCCGAGCACGGAATCCCCCGCATCGAACGGCTCATCACCGACAACGCGTGGGCCTACCGATACTCGCTGCGTCAAGTCTGCGTCGAGCACGGGATCGCCCAGAAGTTCATCCGACCCCATTGCCCCTGGCAGAACGGCAAGGTCGAGCGCCTCAACCGCACCCTCGCCACCGAATGGGCCTATCGGCAACCGTTCACCGCTAACCAAGCCCGCCGAGATGCCCTTGCGCCCTGGCTCGAGCAGTACAACAATCAACGACACCACTCAGCACTCGGAGGCCAATCACCCATCAGCCGACTGACACCAACGTCATGACCGGGTACACCTACGCGGGAGCGCTCGTCGATTCGCGCACGATCAATACCGGGTCGCGACTCGACACGACTTCGCGTGACCTGCGGGGATCGATCAACGAGAGCAGCGCGTCCATCGCCATCCGCCCCTGGCCTTCGAAATCGTTCGAGATCGTGGTCAGCGCCGGCTCGAAGTAGCCTGCCTCGGCGATGTCGTCGAACCCGATCACACTGATGTCCTGTGGAACCCGTAGATTGCGCTGCTTCAGGGCCTTGAGTACGCCAAGTGCCATCTGGTCGTTGGCCACCACGATCCCCGTGATGCCCTGGTCCACCGGCATCTGCAGTCCCGCTTCGTAGCCAGACCGCGAACTCCAATCGCCCTCGAACTCCGCGACCACAACCAGTTTTCGCTCGTCAACGACGGCGTGGAACTGGCCTGCCCGGTGCTGCGCCGGTATCCACGATAACGGCCCGGAAACGTGGGCGAAGCGGCGGTGACCAAGGTCGGCCAGGTACTCGGTGGCGATCCGCATACCCACGCGAGGCTCCACGCTCGCGGAGGCCGCGATCGAATCGATCACCACGGGCACTGGCATGTCGTGCTGCCGAACGGCGTCGATGACGTCGGCGGTGGGCGTGAACACGAGGATACCCGCCACCCCGGCCTGGAGCACGAGTTCGACAGCACTGTCAATACGAGTCGGGATGCGCGGATCGAATCCGACAATGTCAACGACGAATCCGGCATCCCGCGCGTGGTCCACGGCCGCCTGCATAGTACGGGTCGGCCCGACGTCGTCGTAGCGATCGAAGAAGAGAACGCCGATTCGATGGGACTTTGCCGTGGCCAGGGTGCGGGCGGCCATGTTCGGCGTGTAGTTCAGTTCCGCGATTGCCGCCTCGACCCGATGACGCGTATCGGGCTTCACGTTCGGCCCCGATTTGACGACCTGCGACACTGTCTGGTGGGAGACGCCGGCCAGCCGCGCAACGTCGTAGAGAGTCGGCGCCTTGCGGCGCCTCGGCTCCTCTACCTTCGGCACTCTGCGTCACCTTCCGTGTGGCTTCCAGATGTACCGTACCGCCTGGCGGACGTGGACTTTAGCGAAGCGGAGTTGGTGGCACCTATCTCCTAGCCCCGCTGACCAACGACCTGGTGCAGGCTCCCCAAAGATCAGGTGACTCTTAATCCTGCTATGACTATGGCGACGGGCAGAACGACCACAAAGACAACGCCCAACGACAGCCAGATGATTGCCGCGAAACTGAGGTAGAACACTTTCGCCCCTGTGGCCCGAAGCGCCCTCACCCATCCGACAACATCCAGTCGATGAAGCTGTCGACCGAGAGAGATGACTGAGGCGACGTTCGCCGTGATAGACATGGGCACGGTTGAGAAGAAACTCAGATCGATCCTGAA
This sequence comes from Rhodoglobus sp., assembly GCA_040002635.1. Taxonomy (GTDB): domain Bacteria; phylum Actinomycetota; class Actinomycetes; order Actinomycetales; family Microbacteriaceae; genus Rhodoglobus. The sequence goes on along the minus strand of JBDUDZ010000111.1, from coordinate 3,582 downwards.
ACGCTGCCCACCCACCCGAAAAGTAAGAAACTGCTGCGCGCCTGAAACGCGCACCTGTGCCCCATCCACTACGAAGAGCTCGGCGGCAATCGCGCCGTTATGGTCGGTTGCGTATAGCGCGATCCGGCCATCGGTGGTGATTGCGAGAGTCGCCGCCCGTGGATCTGTGCCGATCTTCTCGATCCAGCCGACTCCGGCCGAACGAGAGAATTCCGGGAGAGTTGTCATCCGCAATGATCTCAGGTGCTACTCGTTCATGCCGTGTTTCTCGACGTCACGGTTCTTTCTAGACGTCACGTCGTTTCACCAGCGCAATTGCCATACCCCCCGCGACGACGACCCATGCCAGGAGAACCAATATGCCCTGGATGCCGTCAAGAGTCACCATGCCATCCGTGACGACTGCCGTGGGTTGGTAGGAGTAGGCCCGCGAACCCGCCGAACTCGGCAGGAAGGCCCCGAGATTCGATAGCCAATCAGCGTTGATCAACCTGGCAAGCAAGCCGAAGACTGTCGGCACGACAAGTATCAGGCCCAGCGCCGTCGCGATCGCCCCGGCCGTCGACCGGATTATCGTGCCGAGTGCGAGTGCGAGAACCCCGAGGAGGGTCAGGTAGGCGGCCGCTCCCAGCAGGGCGAGCCACACGCCAGAGTCACCCAGATCGGGAGTAAGGCCGCGCGAGACCAGTATGAGGCGCGCAAGCAGGGCAGCCGCGGTGATCGACGCTGCCGCCAGCACGAACGTGGATACCGCGAAGACGAGAGCTTTCGCGAACAGTGCGGGCAGCCGTCGTGGCACAGCAGTGAACGTGGACCGAATCATCCCGGTGCCATACTCGCCCGTGATCGCGAGAGCTCCGATGACCATGACAACGAGCTGCCCAAAGCCAACGCCGATTGTGGTGATGGTGAGCCATCTCAACTCGGGTGAGCCTTCCAGCGCAGCTGGTGCCCGCGACGGAGTAGCCGCCGCCGTGCTGTCGAGAGGCAGGACCGCAGCCACGAGCAGGGCCAGGCCTATTGTCAATCCGGCGATCAGAACGTAACCCCACAACGTAGATCGAACGGTAATCATCTTGATCCACTCAGACCGGAGGATGCCGATGAATGTCAACGCGGGCGGGCGTGAGGCGCCGGTCAGGCTGGCTGGGGTTGTCGTTGTCGACGTCATGCGAGCTCCTCGTTGGTTCCGGCGTGGTACTCGACCTGGTCCTGGGTGAGCTCGAGGTAAGCCTCCTCGAGAGAAGCCTCGATGGGAGCGAGCTCGTGCAGTGCAATCTGCGAAGCCGCCGCAAGATCGCCGATGCGGGCCGCCATCAGCCCGGAGACCGAGAGTGCCCCATCCTTGGTAGGAACAACCGTCGCTCCTTCTGCCGTGAGCATCGCAGAGAGCCGATCATCTGGCGTTCTCACGCGCACGGTGTTTCCTGCCGCTCGCGCGATTATCTCCGCGACAGGCGCATAGGCAATGATCCGGCCCCGCCCGATGACAATGATGTGGTCTGCGGTCAGCGCCATCTCACTCATGAGGTGCGAGGAGAGGAATACGGTTCTGCCCTGGGACGCGAGATCGCGTGCGAGGTTGCGCACCCAGATCACGCCCTCGGGGTCGAGACCGTTGACGGGCTCGTCAAGAATGAGCACCTCGGGATTTCCCAACAGGGCCGCGGCGATCCCCAGTCGTTGGTTCATGCCGAGCGAGAAACCACCAACCCGCTTGTCTGCCACAGTCTGGAGCCCGGTCAGGTCAATGACATCGTCAACCCTACGGAAGGGGATGCCGTGGGTCGCGGCCAGCGCACGGAGGTGATTGCGGGCCGAGCGACCGGTGTGCACGGCCTTGGCGTCGAGCAGAACACCTACCTCGTGCAGCGGCGACTTCAGGTCGGCATACCGTCGACCGCTCACGGTGGCCGTGCCCGCGGTGGCACGGTCGAGACCAACGATCAGCCGCATGGTTGTCGACTTGCCGGCGCCGTTCGGGCCGAGAAACCCTGTGACAAGCCCCGGGCGTACCGTGAAGTCGATACCGTCAACTGCAGTTTTGTCGCCGTAGCGTTTGGTGAGATTGGTTACCTGGATCACGCGAGAAGCTTCGCACGGCAACTCGGTGTTTTCCTTAGAGTCACCGGTCGCGTCACAAAAGCCAACTGTCCAATCAATAAAGCCCTGGAACTATCTTGTACTTCACCTTGGCGGTGTACTCGTCCCACAGCGCGCCGTACTTCGCCCGGCATAGCTTGTCGTCGTCGGCCTGTCGGCTGAGGAATAGCGCGACGTAGTAGATCGGGTACAGCCACACCATCCAGACGCCGAAGTAGCCGGCGGCCAAGGCAATCGCGACCGCCTGGAGGATTTCGCCGAGGTAGTTGATGTGGCGGCTGGCGCCCCAAAAGCCATCGACGAGGAGGCTGTGGTTGCCGTCGCTGATCGATTGCGGTGTGATCCACAGGAACTTCTGGCCGGGCTTTGTCTTGAAATAGAACTTCTGCATGTTCGCGCCGCGAGTGAGAACCCAGCCGCCGAGAAATATCGCGCCGAAGAGCACTGTCACACCCACCCGCAGCCCGGGGTTCGGCAGGTTGGCGGTGAACCACAGCGCCACGGAATAGAAGTAGGGGTAGAACGCCAGGCAGCCGAACCCGAGCTTGAAGCCGACGCGTTCCGCGATGAAGTCGTAGGTCCAGAGGTGAACGCGCTCGAAGATCAGGTACTCGCAGCAGAACCACGTCAGCATCGCACAGCCGAGCAGGAAGCCGGGGTTGACGCTCGTGACGTTCGACAGGTGGAAGGCCGCGAATGACAGCACATTGAGCTGCAGCATGACGGCGCCGACGAGGTAGAGCCAGACCTTGGCATCCACGAAGCCGTTGTTGATTTGAACGTCTTTCGACCTGCCAAACCACAGGTCGGCGAAGAACGGTTTGCCGGTCGACGGATACTTCAGGACGATGACAAACGAGAACGTCAATCCGATCACACACGCGCCGATCAGGCCCCACCAGCGGGTGTCGTAGAGCCACGTGTAGGGCACTAGGTGGAAGTACCCGAGCAGGAACCACAGGATGACGCTCGCGGCGAGCACGTATCGCCCGTTGGTGCGGTAGGTCAGCACCGCGCCCGTCGCGTCGCTCGTTACGTAGCCGGGCCTGCGCCGCGCGGGGATGACAACGTGCAGGAGGGTGATCACCGCGTACGCAACCAGCGGGGTGATCAGGCCCAAGAAAATAGTCACGACAGGCCTCCCGTGTTTTTCGACATGATGGCGATGGCTGCTCGTCGGCTCAGCAACCGCGTGAGCACGAAGCGGCCGAGTTTGTTCACTGCTCCGGGAACGATTATCGGGCCTTTTCCCAAGGCGTTCAGCGTGTGTTCGGCGACCGTGTCGGCCGCCAGTGTTCCCGGCGCGGGCTTAGAGCCCTCGGCCTTGCTATAACCCGGAGTGAGAATCGCCCCAGCAGTGCAGGCAAGCACATCGACTCCTCGCGGCTTAAGTTCGCTCCAGAGACCCTCGGCCAGGATGGTGTTGAACGCCTTCGTTGCCGCATATGCCGCGATGTTCGGGCTGCCCTGCGACCCGGC
>JBDUDZ010000110.1:0-7465 GCA_040002635.1 Rhodoglobus sp. | reverse complement strand
GCGATCCAGATCGTCGCCACCGCCGGGACCAGGATCACGAAGGCGAGAACACTCCCCACCACCGAGCGCCGGTGCGCCGTCCAGGCGACGGCCACGAAGATCAGGCCGTTGATGCTGGCATCCTCGAGGAAGTCGATGCTGTCGGCTAAGAGCGAGACCGACCCGATCGCGCGGGCCACCGCGAACTCGACGAAGAAGTACCCGAAGTTCAGCAGCGCGACGATGAGGACCGTGCGGCGGAAGGGGCTGGGGGAGTCGGGCACGGTGTCCATCTTGGTTGCGGATGACGGGATCCCCTACTGACCCGCCTGCTCACCGCTTCGCGGCGGTCCGGACTGGTCAGCGGGGGCCCATTCGATTCGCTCCACCGTTTTCGGAATTCAAATGAGGAAGGCGTCCGCCTTGTGAGCGAACGCCTTCCTCATTTGAATTCCGAGGGGATGACGGGAATCGAACCCGCGCCATCAGTTTGGAAAACTGAGGCTCTACCATTGAGCTACATCCCCGGGGCCGGCCGCTGAGCCGCCGACTGCCGAGGAATACTGTACCCGACTCCCGCATGACAGCACTGCGCGAGCGATGGCCGTAGGGCGTGCCGTTGTGCCACTCTTGTCGCAGGCAGCGGGGGAGACGTCGTCCACCGCGCTTTCTTCTTGCCGTGCTTCTTACCGTGAGGACCCAATGAACAAGCCCACTTTTGGCGAGCGTGTGCGCTACTGGTTCGACAATTGGATGGCGCGCGGCCCCATTGCCCTCATCGGACTATTAGGCATCGCGACAGTTGTTCTTGTGCTTGTGGTCTTCGCGCTGGTGCAGATTTTCACACTGTTCGGGCAGTATCCGAACGATGACAAGTCAACGAACCCACTAGACACGCTGTGGGGCAACCTGATGCGCACGCTTGACCCGGGCACCATGGGCGGCGACACCGGTTGGCTATTCCGACTGCTCATGCTCATGATCACGGTCGGCGGCCTGATCATCGTGGCGAGTTTGATCGGGATCGTCTCGGGTGCGTTCGACTCCAAGATCGACGAATTGCGCAAAGGCCGTTCAAAGGTTCTGGAATCCGACCACACAGTGATCCTCGGCTGGAGCGCCAAGGTTTTTCCCATCATCAGCGAGCTCGTCATCGCCAACGAGTCGCGCGGTAAGGCATCGATCGTCGTGCTCGCCGACCGCGACAAGGTCGAGATGGAAGACAGCATCAAGGCCCAGGTGGGCAAGACTGGCAAGACGAAGATCATCGTGCGCAGCGGGGATCCCATGAATCTGGCCGACCTCGAATTGAGCAATCCGCAAGCGGCTCGCAGCATCGTGATTCTGGCGCCTGAAGGCAGCTCCGACCCGGATTCCGACGTTATTAAGACTGCCCTGGCCCTGACGAACAATCCGAAGCGCAAGGCCGGGCAGTACCACATTGTTGGCGAGATCGCCGATGAAGCAAATCTCGAGGTGGCCCGCTTAGTGGGTCGCCATGAGGCGCACTGGGTGCTTGGCAGTGACCTGATCAGTCGCATCACCGTGCAGAGTTGTCGTCAGAGCGGCCTGAGCGTTGTCTACTCAGAATTGCTCGACTTCGACGGTGACGAAATTTACTTCACCGACCAGCCAGCGCTCTATGGCAAGACCTATTTCGAGACCCAGCTCGCCTTCGCTGATTCCACAGTCATGGGGTTGGTCAAGGGCGGCTCCGTGGTTCTGAATCCCGCCGACACAGTTCTCTACGAGGCGGGCGACCAGCTCATAGTTATCGCAGAAGACGACAGCACAATCGCGTTGTCCACGCCTGGTGTTGTGGATGGCGCGGGCATCCAATCGACGAAGGCCGCGGCAGCCAGGCCCGAGCGCACTCTCGTGCTGGGCTACAACAACGGGCTCCAACGCATGCTGCAGGAGCTTGACGAATACGTGGTGCCCGGCTCGACGGTCACGATCCTGGCGGATGCCGAGAAGCCCGACTTTCCTACCTACGAGAATCTGGATCTCACCTTCAAACGGGGTAATGCGACAAGCCGCGCCGTTCTCGACGATCTGGGCGTCGAAGAGTACGACCACATCATCGTTCTGGCCTACCGGGAGACGCTCGACGCGCAGCGCGCCGACGGTAAGACACTCGTGACGCTGCTCCAGCTGCGTGACATCGAGGAGCGCACGGGCGCTGACCTGAACATCGTGAGCGAGATGCTCGACGATCGCAATCGCGAGCTTGCCGAGGTCACTAACGCCGACGACTTCATCGTCAGCGACAAGCTGATCAGCCTGATGCTTTCGCAGGTCTCTGAGAACAAGCAGTTGACGGAAGTGTTCCACGACCTTTTCTCCAGTGCCGGCAGCGAGATCTATCTCAACCCGGTGGAGCAGTATTTGGTGCCGGGGTCTGAAGTCGACTTCTACACGGTGCTCGAAGCCGCCCGTCGCCGCGGTGAGACAGCGATCGGCTACCGCCGCTATTCGGATGCACGCCAAGCCGCGAAGGGTTATGGCGTAGTCGTTAACCCGCGAAAGACGAGCCGCATCACCCTGGGGGCCGACGACAAGATCATCGTTCTCTCCGAAAACTAGTGCCGTAAGCGAACCCGTCAGGCGCCCCGGTGCGACCGGGGCTAGACTTGTGCGGGCTCATTCCGAGGAAGTTCAGCTTCTTCGGCGCTGTCGTCGCGGGATCGCTCCGCGGCACCCTTGACTCCAGCGCGCGGGGCGTAGCTCAGCTTGGTAGAGCGCTCGGTTTGGGACCGAGAGGCCGCAGGTTCAAATCCTGTCGCCCCGACTGCACCTAATTCACAAACACAGGAGAACCGGAACGTGAAGACCACCGTTGAAAAGCTCAGCCCCACGCGGGTCAAGCTCAACATCTCTGTCACCCCCGACGAGCTCAAGCCGAGCATCGCCCATGCCTACGAGCACATCGGGTCACAGGTCAACATCCCGGGATTCCGTAAGGGCAAGATTCCGCCGCAGCTTATCGACCAGCGAGTCGGTCGTGCCGAGGTGCTCAGCCACGCGGTCAACGATGGAATCGACAAGTTCTATCGCCAGGCGGTTACCGAAGAGAAGATCCGCGTGCTGGGTCGCCCCGAGGCTGACATCGTCACCCTGCCTGACGTGAAAGATTTCAGCGGCGACCTCGAGCTCACCGTTGAGGTCGACGTGCGCCCCGAGTTCACCCTCCCGAGCTACGACGGGCTCAAGCTGACCGTCGATGCGGTCGAGGTGTCTGCCGACGACGTGAAAGACGAGTTAGACGCCCTTCGCAGCCGCTTCGGAACCCTCGTAACTGTGGATCGTCCCGCCAAGTCTGGAGACTTCGCGCAGCTTGACTTGGTCGCAAAGATCGGCGACAACGAGGTAGATAGCGCCACGAGCATCTCGTACGAGGTCGGCTCGGGCGAACTTATCGAGGGTATCGATGAGGCCCTGGACGGCCTGAGCGCCGGCGAAGACACGACGTTCGAGTCCACTCTGCTCGGTGGTGACCACGAAGGCGACGTCGCCCTGATCACCGTGTCGCTGCTGGCGGTCAAGGAGCGTGAGCTGCCAGAGGCAGATGACGAATTCGCTCAGATCGCGAGCCAGTTCGACACAATCAAAGAGCTGAAAGCCGACATCAAAGAGCAGGTCGCCCGCTCCAAGTCGTTCGGCCAGGGCGCGCAGGCTCGCGACCAAATCGTCGATGAGCTGCTCAAGAAGGTCGAGATCCCGGTACCGGCCAAGCTCGTTGAGGATGAGATACACCGCCACCTCGAGAACGAGAACCGTCTTGATGACGACGTGCACCGTGCGGAGGTCGCTATCTCGAGCGAGAAGACTTTCCGCTCGCAAATCCTGCTCGACACCATCGTCGAGAAAGAGGAGATCAAGGTCAGCCAGGCCGAACTCACCAACTATTTGATGCAGGCGGCGGCCCAATACGGCATGGAGCCGGGCGAATTCATTCAGGTCCTTGACCAGAACGGCCAGATCCCCGGGATGATTGCCGAGGTTGCCCGCTCCAAGGCTCTCGCCGTCGTGCTCGACAAGTCGAAAGTCGTTGACTCGAAGGGCAAAGATGTCGATGTGTCGGCATTCACTGCCACCGCTCGTAGCGGTGACGACGAGTCTGACGTTGCCGACATGGGATCTGCCCTGCAGGGTGGGGACGAGCACGCGGGACACGACCATGCCGGACACGACCACGCCGGACACGACCACGCCTAGTAGCGCCCACTTATAAACGAACGGCCGTCCGGTTTCCGGCCGGCCGTTCGTTTTCTGTTGTCGGTGCAGTTGTTGTCGGTGCAGTTGGCGGCGGTGCAGTTCGCAGCAGTGTCAAGGGGGATGAATTATCTCAATAAGATAACGAAATCGCTTGAAGTGTGCCGCGGCGGAGAGTAACGTCCGAAAGCGTTCCCGGCAAAGACGCCGGGTCAGGCAAGGAGAAATGATGACTGCTGTCAACAACTCAGGAGCTGCTCCGTCGGCTCCGTTCGCTGATCCTGCTGGGCTTGGGCTTGGGGCGTTTGCTCTCACCACCTTTGTTCTCAGTTTCGCCAATGCCGGCCTCATCCCGGGTGGAGGTACCACCGTTCTCGGGCTCGCATTGTTCTACGGTGGCATTGCCCAGGTCGTGGCGGGTATCTGGGAGTTCGCGAACAAGAACACGTTCGGCGCAACTGCTTTCACGTCATATGGGGCCTTCTGGCTGGCAGCGTGGTTCTTGCTGACGTCAGGAAACAAAATCGACGCGCCAGGGGTTGGCCTGTTCTTCCTCGCCTGGGGCATCTTTACGCTTTACATGACGTTCGCGGCGATTAAGACCAACAAGGTCATCCTGTTGGTATTCATCGCATTGACCCTGACGTTCGCTTTCCTTGCGATTGGCGAGTTCTCGGGTAGCACAGTCATTCACAACGTGGGCGGCTACCTCGGCATCATCACGGCGCTTCTCGCGTGGTATGGCTCATTCGCAGTCGTCATCAACTCGACCTTCAAGCGCACGGTACTGCCCGTCGGACCCGCCCACTAGAAACCCGGCGACAAAACCTACGACGACTATTGACGGCGGATGCGGGAGTGACACCAAAGGATCTCCCGCATCCGCCTTTGCCTTTGTGGTGACGCCCATGAAACACCCAATTGGGGCCGGGCACCCCGCCCCTGCTCGGAAGATACAAAAGGAACCAGGTCAAGATGACGGATCAAGAAGCAGCGCTGTCCAATCTCTCGCGTGAGGAACGGCGGTTCGCGCCGAGCGCAGAGTTTGCCGCGCAAGCGAATGTCACTGCTGAGGCCTACGCGGAAGCCGCCAAAGATCGGCCCGCCTTCTGGGAAAAACAGGCTGAGCGCCTGACCTGGACGAAGAAGTGGGACACCGTCCTCAACTGGAGCAACCCTCCCTTCGCGAAGTGGTTTGAGGGCGGCGAACTCAACGTGGCGTACAACTGCCTCGACCGGCATGTTGAAGCCGGCCTCGGCGATCGAGTCGCCTACTACTTCGAAGGCGAGCCGGGCGATACAAGAGTTATTACCTACCAAGAACTCACCGACATGGTCTGCCAGGCCGCGAACACGCTGGAAAGCCTTGGTGTGAAAGCCGGAGATCGCGTTGCCATCTACATGCCGATGATCCCGGAGACCATCGTCGCGATGCTCGCCTGCGCGCGCATCGGTGCGCCGCACACTGTCGTGTTCGGCGGATTCAGCGCCGAAGCGCTCGGGGCCAGGATTGACGACTGTAACGCGCAGGTCGTCATCACCGCCGACGGTGGCTACCGCAAAGGCTCCGCATCGGCACTCAAGCCGGCGGTCGACCAGGCCGTGTCAACTCGACCGGAAGTCAGGTCGGTGCTGGTGGTAAAGCGCACCGGGCAAGACGTCGACTGGACCGAGGGGCGCGACCACTGGTGGCACGACACAGTGGAGCAGGCGAGCACTGCACACCAACCGCGGTCATTCGACTCCGAGCACCCCCTCTACGTGATGTACACCTCCGGCACTACTGGCAAGCCAAAGGGCATCCTTCACACTTCGGCGGGCTATTTGCTCGGCTGTTCGTACACCCAGTGGGCGATCTTCGACCTCAAGTCTGAGACCGACATCTACTGGACTGCGGCCGACATCGGCTGGGTCACCGGGCACAGTTACATCGTCTACGGCCCGCTCTCGAACGCGACAACATCGGTCATGTATGAGGGCACACCAGACACCCCGCACACGGGTCGCTGGTGGGAAATCATCGACAAGTACAAGGTGACGACCCTGTATTGCGCGCCGACCACGATCCGCACTTTTATGAAGTGGGGCAATGATGTGCCAGCCGCCTACGACCTGTCGAGCCTCAAGCTCATCGGGTCGGTCGGCGAGCCAATCAATCCGGAAGCATACGTCTGGTATCGAAAGAACATTGGTCACGATAAGACGCCGGTCGTCGACACGTGGTGGCAGACCGAGACCGGTTCGGTGATGATCAGTCCGCTGCCCGGTATCACTGCAGGCAAACCGGGGGCGGCGATGACACCGATGCCGGGAATTGCCGCCGACATTGTCGATGCCGCGGGCGAATCCGTACCCGACGGCGGTGCCGGATACCTCGTGCTCACCGAGCCATGGCCGTCGATGTTGCGCACAATCTGGGGTGACGACGCGCGCTACGAAGAAACCTATTGGTCACGATTCCCCGGCAAGTACTTTGCCGGCGACGGTGCCAAGAAGGACGAAGACGGCGACTACTGGTTGCTCGGTCGGGTTGACGACGTGATGAACGTCTCTGGTCACCGTATGTCGACAACCGAAATCGAGTCGGCGTTGGTGTCCAACCCAAAAGTTGCCGAAGCTGCGGTTGTTGGGGCATCAGATGCGACAACCGGCCAGGCCGTGGTCGCTTTCGTCATATTGCGTGCCGAAGCCGGTGATGGTGGGCCCCACGTTGTCAAAGAACTGCGCGACCACGTGCAAGCGCAGATCGGTGCGATTGCTAAGCCGCGGCAGATCATGATTGTTGCCGAATTGCCCAAAACGCGGTCGGGCAAGATCATGCGGCGTCTGCTCAAGGACGTTGCCGAGGATCGCCCCGTGGGTGACGTGACCACGCTTGCCGACTCCGGGGTGATGGACGCCATTCGCACCGGTATGGCCACCCACAGCGGCGCCGACGACGAGTAGGAACTACTGCAGGCTTGCGGAGTGCGCCGTGTCACGCACTCCGCAAGTCTCGCCCTAACTCGCTACTGCGAGTTGCCGATCGCGGGCTGACGTTGCGCAGTCGTGTGCTTGCTGCCACGCGAAGGCCAAGAACTCGCTCGTCTCAATGGGGCCGGTCTCACCACACTCCACACAGTACGGTTCGTATGCGCGAAGTTCCCGGATGTCGATGTCAGCCATGCATCAATGGTCGCCCTCGCATCCGACATTCAGCCGCTGACACGCTTGCTCGCGCGCTCTGCCCACGGCACTGTGCTTGTTGGCGCCGTGGGCGAGGCGCGCTCTG
>JBDUDZ010000109.1:0-7602 GCA_040002635.1 Rhodoglobus sp. | reverse complement strand
GTGCCTGCTGCGCGAGGCGACCTGTCTCGAAACGGACAGTGCGCGTGCCGAAACGCCCGTTATCCAGGATTGCTTCGGCGAATTTGATTTCTGGACCCTCCAAGGGGGGTTCTCCTTTTGTTTAATGTCGCGACCCGTGTGGCAGCGACGCATCGGTGCTTATTTTTCACGCGGTGCTTGCGTGCAGAGGTGCTCGCTTTCATGCACTGCGTGCTTAAGCAGCAGGAGCGGGCAGAAAGGGGCGCAGTCATATGACTCGCGCTTTGGCGACGCGTTCATGTGAACGCAGCTCTGGCCAACAGTAGAAAAGCTCCGAATAATTCGGAAGTTCACCACCGGTGACCAGCTTCATGCCAGCCTGCTCTGCAGAACAGACTACCAGCTACGGCCTGTCGTCTCCTAGGGCGCGCCAATGGCATAGCGCGAAGACGCAGATAGCGGGCCGGGGCGAGAACCCGCGAAGAACGGTGGCGGGGCGCAGCGCAGGTCGATCAGGTTCCACTGCGCATCGGTCGTGGGCACCGGAACCATGTCGTAGTACGGCAGCCAGTTGTTTGCCCCATCTTTCACGAAAGTGGCGAGCGACGGCCCGTCCCCCACTGTGAAGCCGATCGAACGCAGGCACGGTACGAGTCGGGCCTGGTAGTAGCCGTACAAGAACGTGATTTGCGCGTCGCTCAGGTAACCGAGTTCCTCGGGTTTTGTGGGGTCGGGCGGATACTCAAGCAGGCAGATGAATGATTGCCTATTGAACGCGTCTTGAGCCGCCGCTGCAGACGATATCGCGCCTTCGTAAGTCACGGCGACCCCTGGAATGTTGAGGTCGAGAATGCATCCCTGCCAGAGCGCCGGCTCATCTTTTATGGAGACGGTCTTGATCGGCTTCACGATCGGCATCGACTGCCCCGGAAACATGCTTGCCCAGAGTTGCTCTCTCTGACTATCGATGAGGGCTTTTGTGTCGGAGACACTCAGCCCTGCAGGAAGGGTCGGCGCCGCCGCGCAGCCCACGAGAAGGAGCACCGACGCCACCACCCCGAGCGCCACGAATCGAGAAGTCATCCCCACCATCGTGCCCCGCAGTGAGTAGTTTTGCGAAAGTAAGGAGAACTACAGCGAGGAAGGATACGGGCTGCAGCGCTCGAAAAGTGCGTCAGCTGCCGCCCCTGACGACAGGTGCGCACCTGTCAGGTACGGGTTCCAGCCTCCCGGGCGACCCGACATCCAGCCGGCCACGAAGTCAGCGTGGCTCGGCGTCACGAGCACGGGGTAGCCGCTGACCATAAGGCACGGGATGAGCCGATCTACGTAGTAGCTGTAGAGGCGCTCGAGCTGGGCGGCAGTGAACGTCGGAAACGTCACGTCAAACTGCGGAACCTTCCTGAGGCAGGTGTACCAGGCCAGGCCCTCCGCGCCTACTAGTTTCGGATCATTCATTCCCTCGCTGACGCCGCTCACGGGGTCGTAGCTATATGTCGAATACCCCGCCTTCACCATGCAGTCAGCAACTGTGTGGTTCCGTCCATTGGGCAACACGAACTTGGCTGCACTCGACGGCGGGCGATCGGTTCCGACGTCGATCGACTGCCACGCGACATCCAACCGCTGCTGCATGTGGAGTTCGACGTTCGCGTCCACGTCCGCGCTGGCGTCCAACGAGGGCGTCGACACGCATCCGGCCAGACCGGCTCCGAGGATGAGGGCAATAGCTGCCGCGCCCGCTCGTCTGCCGATCACAGCAACATCATCCTCGCCACGCAGGCGGAGCGCGAGCTAATGGGTCCCGAAGCCGCCCACGGGCGAGAAACCGTCCGGCAGCGCGAACGGATCGCGTAGGTTCTGCGAGCGGTCAGAGGCCGCCACCAGGGTAGCGAGTTCAGACGCGGCGCGATCGATGCGCTCGGTCAGCCCGGCCTGCCCCCAATCTCCCGACGCGGCGTACACCCCGGTCGGCACAGCCACAGCGTGCAGGTAGCTGAAGAGCGGGCGCATCCCGTAGTCGATCGCCAGCGAATGGCGCTCGGTGCCGCCCGTCGCCGCGAGCAGCACTGGCAGCCCGGTGAGCGACTGCGGATCGAGCACGTCGATGAACGACTTGAAGAGGCCGCTGTAGCTGGTCGTGAAGATCGGCGTGACAGCGATGAGTCCGTCAGCGCCCGTGACCTGTTCGATCGCCGCCTCGAGCCGGGGGCTGGGGAATCCGGTGAGCAGGTTGTTTGTGACATCCTGCGCGACATCGCGGAGCTCGATCACGCTGAGCTGCACAGCGACACCGTCTGCTTCGAGCCGGGCCGATGTCGCCTCTGCGAGCCGATCGGCGAGAAGTCGGGTGGATGACGGCTGGCTGAGGCCCGCTGTCACTACTGCGAGCTTGCGCGTGGTCATGCCGTCACCCCCTCGGTCACCTGCGAAGCGTCACGAGCTGCCACCCGCGCGGCGTGGGTGGGGCCCTCGGGCACGTCGGCGGGGCGGTCGACTGCGAACTCCTTGCGCAGCACCGGCACGACGTCTTCGCCAAGGATGTCGAGCTGCTCGAGCACAGACTTCAACGGGAGCCCGGCATGATCCATCAGGAACAGCTGGCGTTGGTAGTCACCGAAGTGCTCACGCATTCCGACGTAGCGGTCGATAACCTCCTGCGGGCTACCGACGGTGAGCGGTGTCTGCTCCGTGAAATCCTCAAGCGAAGGGCCGTGCCCATAGACGGGCGCGTTGTCGAAGTATGGACGGAACTGGCTCACGGCATCTTGCGACTTCTTCGCCATGAAGGCCTGGCCACCCAGCCCGACTAGCGCCTGGGCTGCGGTGCCGTGCCCGTAGTGCTCGAAGCGCTGGCGGTAGTAGTTGATGAGCTTCATGTAGTGCTCCTTGGGCCAGAAGATGTTGTTGGCGAAGAAGCCGTCGCCGTAAAAGGCGGCTTGCTCGGCGATCTCGGGGCTGCGGATGCTGCCGTGCCAGACGAACGGCGCGACACCGTCAAGCGGGCGCGGAGTCGACTGGAAGCCCTGCAGCGGGGTGCGGTACTTGCCCTGCCAGTCGACGAATTCTTCGGTCCAGAGGCGCCGCAGGAGGGCGTAGTTCTCGACGGCGAGGGCGATTCCGTCGCGGATGTCTTTGCCGAACCACGGGTACACCGGGCCGGTATTACCGCGGCCCATCATGAGGTCGACCCGGCCATCGGCGAGGTGCTGCAGCATCGCGTAATCTTCGGCGATCTTGACCGGGTCGTTCGTGGTGATCAGCGTGGTGCTGGTGGACAGGATGAGGTGCTCGGTCTGTGCCGCAATGTAGGCGAGCGTCGTAGTCGGGCTCGACGACACGAACGGCGGATTGTGGTGCTCACCGAGCGCGAACACGTCGAGGCCCACCTCCTCGGCCTTCTTTGCGATTGTCACGAGTGCCTTGATGCGCTCGTGCTCGCTGGGCGTCGAGTTGTCTGTCGGGTCGGTGGTGACGTCGCTGACGGTGAAGATTCCGAATTGCATGCCGTGCTCCTGTTGTACCGGGTCTGCGTGTGTTGGGCCGATTGTATCTCTATGCGTTTGCATTGATCTGTACAACGCACGGGGCGGCGCAGTATTCCCGTTGTCATGGGCCGCGACGCTGTACGGTTCCTCGTCAAATTCCGCACGCGAATGGGCACCCCTACCCATCGACTGCTGCGCGGTCGGATGAAACACTGGTGATCCGGGTGAAGGGAACACATCGTGCGCTTGCCAACCAGGATCCTCGCTCTAGGCGCCCTCGCGCTCCTCCCGCTCACAACGCTCACGGGGTGCGTCGGCGCGAGCGGCGCAGGCTCTGCTATCTCCGTCGCCCAGGCCTACTTCGCGGCGGTCGCGAGTGGCGACGCCACCAAGGCGCTCACCTTTGCTCACCCGCCGGACGGGGATGATTCGCTGCTCACCGACGCAGTGCTCGCCGCGTCAAACAAACTCGCCCCCATCACCGATGTCAAGGTGACGTTGCCTAAGAGTTCCCAGAATTCGCAGTACAACGTCGACGTGAAGGTCGACTTCGATCTCGGCGGCAAGCCTGCGACGATCACCACCACCGTGAGCAACTACGGCGACGACGACAAGTGGTTGATCCACGGCCTCTCGAGCATCGAGATCGACAGGTTCGATGGGCTCGGCTTGACGATCGACGGCCAAGAAGTGTCAGGCAAGAGGGTCGAAGTGTTCCCTGGCACCTATGACTTCGCACTCGGTCTCAAGGGATTCACACTCAAAGGCGAGACCAGGGTGGCAATCACCGAGTCCTACAGCTCGAGCATCGAGAAACTTGATCCAGTGCTCGACGACGCGGGTGTCGCCGCATTCCGCGAGGCAGTTCGAGCGGAGGTCGCCGGCTGCATCGCGACCACCACGCTTGCGGCCGGCTGCAAGCTCACTCTGCCGACGAGCTTCACTGACGGAACCATGATGACCGACGGAACCATCCAGCGTTTGCTGACCGCAGACTCCACCACGGCCATCGAGTCGATGGTGCCGACCCTCAGCGTCGAGAATCCGACACTCGCGAAAGGCGAGTTCGTCGGCGCGGTGCGCGCCTCGGGGCAGTGCACGAAGAACGGTGCTTCGGGCACCTGCGAGGTCACGTTTGCGCCGAGCCTGGGTGTGCCGTCCATCAACATGGCGAAAGAGCCGCTCACCGTGCTCTGGGATTAGCTGCCCGGCGCACTGTGACTTGCGACGATTCCGCGCCCTGCTCACGACGCGCTGGCTAGCTACTTCGTGCGCCCCACCAGCAGGTCGACCCGGTACAACCCGCCCTTGTGTACGATTTCCACCGGGATGCGCTGCTTGCGCCCCAGGATGTCCAGCCGACCCAGCGCCTCATCCACGACTGACTCGAAGCCGCGCGGCACGAGCCCTACGACGCCGCTCACGCGAGACCCGGTGAAGAGGCGAACTTCGATGGGGGCATCCACCCCCTCTTCTTGCTGGGTGCGCTTGCCCATCGCGGTTTCGAGGGGGCTCGCGCCACTCTCGACGATCGTGCGCAGCTCGTCTTGATAAGGGTTGCTGCCAGCGAGTTGCAGCTTCACACGCGCGTTGGTTGGCACGAGGATTCCGCGATACTGATTGAGCGACCCCTTGCCAAGATCGTTGCGGTCAAATGTCACGTCATCGGCGGCCATACATCGGATGCTACCGCCGCCGAACCCCTACGCTTGGCGCATGTCGGAGCGTCACAGGTCGCCGTTCGTGCCCACGAGCTTCTGGGCGGCCCTCTTCGCCCCCAGCCTCATCCCCGTGGCGGTCGGAGTGTGCGTGCTGGCTGCGATCCCCCTCGACTTCCCCAAACACGTGCTCAACCAATTGATGTGGGGCGTGGTCGGCGGCGGCTTAGTTATCTCGTATATCTACTACCAATACCGGCGGCGCACGACGATCAGCGCGCAGGGCACCGTCGCCGCGATGACACTAGCCCGCGAGCGTGACATGACCTACCAGCCCTACTATGCGGTGCCACCGCTGCTGGCCGCGGCGTTCGGGCCGCTCAACGACGGCGTCGTCCGGGGGATGCTCTCGTCGAACACCGGCGGCGAAGTGCGCATCGGTACGTTCGAACGGCACAGCGCAAAAGACAACGAGGGCTGGGTGCAGGATTGGGGATTTCTTGCAATGCGGCTCGCTCGGAAGCTGCCCAACATCCTGCTGCTGGCCCACGGCCGTTCGGCGCTTCCCGACGCACCGCCGCACGCCGACCAGACCCTGTCGCTGGAGGGCGACTTTGACAGCCACTTCACGCTCTACTGCCCAAAGGGCTCTGAGACTGATGCCCTCACCCTCTTCACCCCAGACCTGATGGCCCTGCTCATCGACGAAGCCAGCGGGCTGAGCGTGCAGTTGGTCGATGATGCAGCGGTGTTCTACTCCCCCACCCCCATCGACTACACCGACACAGCGCTTGTCCTGCGTCTGCTGCGCATCATCGACCTCGTCGGTTTCAAGACACTGCGCGCCGCCGCGCGTTACCAGGGCGACGTCGCGCCCGCCGCGTCGAGGTTGCGACGAAATGTGCCGCGGTGGCCGATACTTGCGCTGTGGTACTCGGGCAATGTGCTGCTCGGGGTGCTGGTTGGTGCTGCGGCGCTCGTCATCCGGCTTGGACCGGACCCCTTCCAATGGGCAGTGCGCGCTCAAGAATCATGGCTTTTCTGAGCAAAAATATAACCAACGGTGCCAGAATGTGCTGCACAGGCCCCGAACCACGGCTGGAACTTCTTCAGTCGCATCCCGAGTTTGCGACCTGGTTGGAGAGCAGGTCAGCCCATGCCCGATCGCGCCGTATATCGCACAGCAAAAGATCAGTTCGGTAACATCATCACGCTCTGGGGCGAATTTGGTTCGGTGGCTCACACCGACGCGATCGCCGATATCGAACAGGGCCTCGAGCGCTATTGGGTTCCGCTTGAGGGCGGCTCGGGCTCCATCATCGAGGTGGCCCAGGGTGGCTACGGAAAGTACCTTCGCGCCAACTGGGACAAAACCCAGCGCAACAACCTCGTGGATCTGCCTGACGTCTGATCGGTCAGCGCTTGCTGATCCGCATAGTCGTCTCGATCGCAATCGGCGCGTGCATCGGCGGGATGTACTCGGGGTCGGTGACCGCATATTTGGTGTTGTAGCCGTCGTCGATCGCGGCCTCATCAGCGTCATCCACGCGCTCGAAGCGCACTGGGATGTCGCGGCCATCCAGCTCTACTGCCTGCTCGGCATCCGCAAGCACCCGCCTGAACCACACGCTGCCCACGCCCTTCCACGAGCGCACATACAGCTCGCCGCCGGTGACGATCGGCCACACCGGCACCCGAAGCTCCGGATGCCCGTCCCGATGCAACACCAACACGAGCTCGTGGTTCTCGTGCAGTTGCTTCAACTCTGCGGATGACCAGCTCACGCTCTGACTCTACGCTGAACTTATGCGCCAACCGAGAGCGATCGTGCCGTGATGGCGGGCCTGTCACGCGACGAGCACGACGCGCTCCAGCACTGGTCTGCGTACGGTCAACCCGGCGATCCTGTCACCGAACGCTACATCCCGGATGACAGCTGGCGGTCGCGTCTCAAGCCTTTCGTGAACCCGGCCAACGGCGACTGGCCCGACATTTTCGACGACGCCCAGACTCGCGCCCTGCTCAACGGCTTCGGCCCCGGCGCGATGGAAGACAAGTGGCTCGTCTACTGCGAAGACCTCTCGGATGCCGCGACCACCACTGTCCACTTCCACCGCTCGTGGACAGGAGTGGAGGTGTTCAGCGTCGACCTGCAACTCATCGAGACCGGCTCGCGTCTCACCCGCGCGACGTGGGAGATGGATGACGCGGCGATCAAGAGCCCCTCGGAGGCGTTCGCGCGCGAGTCGTTCGTTGAGGTGTGCCGTTGGGTGCTGAGGATGAAGCCTGCGGGATGAAGAACGGGCCGCCACCCGTAGGTGACGGCCCGTCGTCAAGTTCGACGCGATCTTCGCGCTAGCGGCGCAGCCCGAGACGCTCGATCAGCGTGCGGTAACGCGCGATGTCGATGTCCTGGAGGTAACCCAGCAGGCGTCGGCGCTGGCCGACGAGCAGAAGCAGGCCACGACGTGAGTGGT